>JBAUGO010000052.1:0-2870 GCA_049679775.1 Anderseniella sp. | reverse complement strand
GTGTTGGCGTGTCTTCATGCCGAGCGAATGGGAGCTGATGAGGGGCTAATGCTGGACCCTCACGGATATGTAAATACAACAAATGCCTGCAATTTCTTCATCGTGAGAAAAGGCGAAGTTTGGACCTCTACCGGCGACTATTGCATGAACGGCGTGACGAGGCAGAACGTCATCAACCTGTGTCGTTCAAACAATATTCCCGTGTTTGAGCGCAATTATTCGTTGTTCGATACCTATTCAGCCGACGAGGCATTTTTAACCGGAACATTTGGTGCGCAAGTGCCTGTTGCCATGCTCGATGGTGTTAAAATTGGAGATCATGATGGAGCAGGCCCTGTCACCATGCGCCTGAGAGATTTGTACAAGGCGTTAGTAAAGCAAAATATTTCCGGCCCTTAAGTTGCGCTGCGTGACACTGTTTCGACCACATGGCCGGGGGCGTGAACAAAGCGCGCTGATGAGACGGCAATGTCTCCTGTCCAGATGGTTTGCACCCTGGTCAACAGGGCTTCACCTTTATCACATTTTAGCAGGTGCGCATGCGATGAATTGGCGGTGACCGCGCCAAAACTCATTTTGTGGTGAGGTAGCGCCAACAACAGGTGTCGGGCCAGATAATCCTCCGCACCCAGGGTTTCAACATCATCCAGATCGCGATCATTGATCTGTGTTAGGTTGAGCCATCGCTCCTCATAACAAAACGGCAGATTATCAGCCCTATGTAGCGTCCAGAGACCCAGCAATGGCGTATCAATGGCCAATCCAAACTCTTCCTGCATCGGTCGCGATGGCTGTATTTTTCGCATGACCAGAACATCAAAACTGTAGACATGGCCGCGTGTGATCACCTCTGCTCGAACGCCGGGCGCTTCAACTGTTGCCTTGGCGACCGGGTTACGCACAACTCTTGTACCAGCCTTGCGACGGCGTTCCAGCAAGCCTTCGTCAGCAAGGCTGCGGAGCGCGCGATTTACGGTGACTCGCGAGCAACCGAGCTGTGTTGCAAGAGCTGTTTCACCGGGGATCAACTCGCCTGGTTGCCATTGCCTGCTTGAGATACGCTTGAGGACCTCAACCTTCACGCCTTGCCATGAATTTGCATCAAGCATCCTGGAGCGCCCACTGTGAAATATTTTGTAAATACATAATTTAGTTGTTTCAGAGGTTGGTTTATTTGAATTTACATAATATGTCAAAGTTTCTTTCTGGTGACGCCCTGCGTAGATCAACTGGCCATAGCTGACGGCTCCAAGCTGTGACACACTTAGCTATTGCAATAGGAAATAAAATTGGTAATTTAAGTTTACCAATCTGCAAAAGGAGGTATATGCCATGGAAATGCCAGTTCCCAGCCAACGCCTTTTGGATGCAAAGTCTGTTATCGTTGCAGAGCTGCGCAACTTGCTGCCGGGCGAGGCCGTCATCTCCGATCCCAATGAAACGCGCGCCTATGAATGCGATGCGTTGACCGCCTATAAATGTCAGCCCCTTGCGGTTGTTCTGCCGGCGACCACCGAAGAGGTGTCAGCCGTCCTGAGAATATGCAGCGCGCACGGTGTTCCCGTTGTTCCAAGAGGTGCAGGTACATCATTGGCCGGTGGTTCATTGCCAACCGCTGACAGTATTGTGATTGGTGTCTCTCGCATGGCCAATGTCCTGGAGACAAATTATGAAGACCGTTATATTCGCGTACAGACCGGGCGTACAAATCTGTCCGTAACGGGAGCGGTTGAACAGAACGATTTCTTTTATGCGCCCGATCCATCAAGCCAGTTGGCGTGCGCCATTGCCGGCAACATTGCCATGAACTCAGGGGGCGCCCATTGCCTCAAATATGGGGTGACCACAAACAATCTGATGGGCGTGAAAATGGTCACCATGGCTGGTGAAATTGTGGATATTGGTGGAGCACATCTGGATACAGGCATGTATGACTTGCTCGGCGTCATTTGTGGCTCCGAAGGGCAATTGGGCATTGTCACTGAAGCAACCCTTCGAATCTTGCGAAAACCAGAAGGAGCCCGCCCGGTTCTGCTTGGGTTCGATAAGGCCGAGATAGCGGGAGCGTGCGTGGCAGATATCATCAAGGCTGGCGTGTTGCCTGTTGCCATAGAATTCATGGACGCTCCCTGTATTCGCGCAACAGAGGACTTTGCCAAGGCAGGTTATCCCGATGTCGAGGCATTGTTGATTGTTGAGGTCGAAGGCTCTGAAACCGAAATTGCAGAGCAAATGGAGAAAATCAAGAAAATCGCCATACGTCACAAACCGGTGGAGATGCGTGAAAGTAAATCGGCTGAGGAATCTGCCGCCATCTGGAAAGGCCGTAAGTCAGCCTTTGGTGCCATGGGACAGATCAATGACTACATTTGTCTCGATGGTACAATTCCCGTCAGCCAGTTGCCACTGGTTCTGCGACGTATGGAGGAATTGTCCAAAGAGTATGGGCTCGATGTCGCAAACGTATTTCATGCAGGTGATGGAAACTTGCACCCCCTGATCCTGTTTGATGCAAACAAACCAGGTGATCTGGAAACTTGTGAGGCAATGGGTGCGGAAATCCTTAAACTGTGTGTTGAAGTAGGTGGCTGCCTGACAGGCGAGCATGGCGTGGGTGTGGAAAAACGAGACCTAATGTTGACGCAGTACAATGAGGATGATCTGGAACTACAAGTCCGGGTTAAGGATGTTTTTGACCCCAACTGGTTGCTGAACCCGGCCAAGGTTTTCCCGTTGATCACAACAAGAACTCGGCGCGAGGTGGCATGAAGCCCAAGACCGAAAAAGACCTCGCCGAAGCCGTCAAGGCTGCGGCAGCAAAAAAAGTAGGCCTGCACATCAGAGGTGGGGGAACGCGATCAGGTATTGGC
>JBAUGO010000051.1:0-4343 GCA_049679775.1 Anderseniella sp. | reverse complement strand
GCATTGCTCGGCTTTTCATCACCAATCCACCAGGTTCGTGAAATATCGACACAAATACCGTAGGAGCCAATGAGGTCTGTATCAAAAGCAACGATCTCGTTGTTCTGGACAATTCGAGGGCCACATTCCTGAAACCACGGATTTGTGCGCGGGCCTGACGCCAACAGACGCGTTTCAATCCACTCACCACCGCGGCGGATGTTTTCAGCGTGCAGAACTGCCCAGATATCATCCTCGCTCAGAGCTCCCTTCGGGACACCCTCACGCGCCACGCGCTCCATTTCAGCAATGGCTGACTCACAAGCATGACTGGCGCATCGCATAGCCTTAATCTCGTCTGGCCCCTTGATGGCGCGGGCCTTCTCGGTCAGCTCTTCACCCGGAATTATATCAAAGCCTTGTGCTTCAAGTGCGCGAAGCCCATGCAACATGATCTTGTCAACAGCCAGTTTCTTGTTGTTACCGCCGTGTTCTTCGATCAGGATACGAACCTCATTGGAAAACACGTCTGCGGCCACATCAAGCTTGTCACCCCTATCGAAATAGAACAGGTCTGCACCAGACCTTCGCTCACGCACCAGTGGATTGAATTCAGACAGGAACCTGGCGTTCTTGTAATCCCAGATCACCATATAGCCGTCAGCACATACCAGAACCGCACGAAACGGATTGTGCGTATTCCACAACTGCATGTTGGTACTGTCAGTTGCATAGCGAATATTAAGAGGGTCAAACACCAGCAGACCACCAAACCCGCGATCATTGATCCCTTTGACAAGCCGCTTGAGACGATAATCCCGCATTGCCTCCAGGTTCGGCAACTCCAGGCCTGCATCACGCCATTCACCATAGGCCAGAACTGTCGGACCTATTTCCATGCGATCAAAATCGTTTGGCGAAGTATCGTCCAACCTTGCACCACGCGTTGGATCAATCTTGCGCGTATCGCGAAAATGCCTGTTCATAAAACCTTGCCTTTGCCAGAAATCAAGTTATCAAAGGATTACTCAAAATCTGGGGTAATGCCAGCATTTAATTTGAAAATGGTTCTGGCCCTGAATACTCAACCTGTTAAAGTCTGTTACTTTTTCAAATGTAATAATGTCGACCGGGAACCAAGCAGCCGTATGAGTGAAATGACAAACAAACACAGCTTTTCCCAGGATCCTCACAAGCTAAAGATTACCCGCGAAAAAGTGCTGGAAATTGCGATAGGCCGCGAAGTTCGGCTATTCCGCAAACAGCACAACATAACCGTTGCGGACCTTGCAAAATCAACCGGCATTTCAATCGGCATGTTGTCCAAGATTGAAAACGGTGTCACATCACCTTCACTCACCACACTGCAAACGCTTGCACATGCCATGAGTGTACCAATCACGTCATTCTTCCGAGGGTTTGAAGAACAGCGTGAAGCCGTGCTGGTCAAGGCCGGACAAGGTGTCGAAGCAGAAAGACGCGGCACACGATCTGGCCACCAGTACAACCTGCTTGGCCATCTCGGGTCAAATTCCACAGGGGTTATCGTCGAGCCGTATCTCATCACCTTGACCGAAGAGTCCGATACCTTTCCCGACTTCCAGCATGATGGCATGGAGTTCATCTACATGCTGGAAGGTGAAGTTGAGTATCGCCACGGAGACAAGACCTATCACCTGAAACCCGGTGACAGCTTTTTCTTTGATGCAGACGCACCGCACGGTCCTGACCGGCATGTGAAATTACCGGCACGCTATCTGTCGATCATCTCCTACCCGCAAAAATAACCGGGCGTTCAATCTTCCGGCCAGACACCGGGAGAGGTTTCAGCCCCGTCGTCAAACTGTGACAGGTACTCAACAATCAACGGGCGATTGGCAATAAAGCCCTTATAGGTTGCCAACTCGACTGGCAGGTCACGAATGACCCGGTGCAGCCGTCTCGCCCACTTGGGTTGTGTGACAAGCTCTTCCAGCTTGATCAGATAACAGCGGATCGGGAATACAAGGCCATTGGAGCGCGGCAACCTGAAGAACGTTTGCAACTCCACCCGCAAATGCTGTTTGTGACCAATATTTTCAGGCGTTAGCGTTGTCTTTTGAATGCCCCACTTGTGATAGTTTTCAGGGCTGGTATCCAGCAACGGATTGACCGTCATGGTCCAGTTGAGACGCCTGGCGGGAGCACCCTGCTGAACGTTCAGCAGGAATTTCAGGGCGCGAATGAAGATGCCCTTTTCGTGCGCCAGCGGTACCGGGGCGTGCCATTCGAAAAAGTTCATGCCGATGTCAAAATCAAGTGACCAGTCGGCTTGTGTTGTAACCATGCCGGCATCCATCCACAGATTGTCATCACGCTGGTCCAGAACGCAAAAATCGCCTTGTGTCTGGCGCGTAATATATTCCATCGGGCCATAGGGCAGCGTTGTTGCATCACCAAAGGTGAACTTCTCTTCAATACCAAGCGGCTTGTTGATCCAGTGCCACTTGTTGCCGTCACGGTTGAGAGTGAACCACTCAGGATAATCCTTGGCCTTTTCAACCATGATCAGTTCGAGAAGGTCCCAGCCGGCCAGCTCCATATGCGGCAGGGATTGGCAGCGCAATGGATCGTCGTCCAGAACCAGCGCACGGTCACGCATCTCAGCTACATAATGCTCATCCACATCGAACGAATTGTAGTAGACGCTTCCCTTTCTGACCGGAGTATGCGGCTCCATGTTGACGGCATACATGTAGCTGTCCTTGTCAAACGGAAACGGAAACCGCTTTATGGCCTCAGGCGAATTGGAAAACGTGTAGTCATCACGAAATGTCTCGTTTTTGAAAAACTTGTTCATCGTCTTTTCCTATCGATCCAGAACGAGGGTCTTGCCCTCAAAACGTGAAACGCACGGCATGATCTTTTCACCCGAAGCGTGCTCTTCTGCAGTCAACCAGTGATCATGATGAAGGAACTTGCCATCATATCCGATAACGGCCGTCTCGCATTGCCCACAGGCTCCACCGCGACACAGGTATGGCGCGTCAACGCCTGCGGCCTCAATGGCTTCAAGCAGGCTCTGGTGTTCGCCCACCTGAATAACCTTATTGGACAAAGCCAGCTTGACCTCAAACGGCTTGCCGGATTCCGGCGCCAGAAATTCTTCGTAGTGAACGACCTCACGAGGCCATCCTGCCGCTTTTGCCTTGGCACGCACCCATTCGATCATGCCCTTTGGACCGCAAACGTAGATGTGAGTGCCTATAGGCTGCCCATCCAGCAATTCATCAATGTCAATGAGCTGCTTCTGGTCATCATAATAAACGTGAACGCGCGATGGGTGCTGCGTGGTCAATTCGTCCACGTATGATCCAAGCGACGGTGTACGAACCGAGTAATGCAGCTCGAAATTGCCATTTGAGGCGGCAAGCTGCTTGATCTGTGCCAGGAACGGGGTAATGCCAATCCCGCCGGCAATCATCAGGTGCTTGCGCGCTCTCAAGTCCAGCGAAAACAGGTTGACCGGATTGGACAACACCATCTCCATACCGGGCTTGACATGCTTGTGCATGTACAAGGACCCTCCCCTGCCTTCATCATCACGGCGCACAGAGATCGAGTATCCCGTGCGGTCATTGGGACTACTCATCAGCGAATAAGGATTGAGGCGGCGAATGCCATTATCATTCATTTCGACAACTGTATGCGCGCCACCCGAAAATGTCGGCATCATCTCGCCATCAATCCGCTCAAACCGGAACCGCTTGACCAGTTCATTCACCTCAACCACCTCGGTTACCCGGACGGCAATCTTTGCTGTTCCTGCACTCATCAGCTAATCTCCACAGGCTCTGGCACATTTCCCGGATCTTCTGCATCCACGCACACTCCCTGGAATGCAGCAAGTCGGCGAGAATAGTGATCCCGCACAAACAGATTCAACCCGCAATGCGAGCAGACAAAGGGGTCCGTAGTGACATTTTCCGTAATACCCTTGCAGTGCACACACTGCATTCGCCGCGCTTTTGACCCACGATGTTCCGTCTGAATGGCAGAATAAGGATAACCCACATTGATGGCTTCTCGCATGGCCTGGCCTATCAGTCCTTCGGTGCCGGCAAGGTATATTTGCAAACCATTGGTGGCAGTAGACAGGACACGCTGAATACGCGACACGGCGGCCTGGAAAGACGGTCCTACATAAAACTGCCTGGCACTCAGCGCCTCCAGTTTACCAGTGTACTCGTCACCACTGTCAGCTGGGATATAGATGATGTGGGCCTGGTCAAAAAAACCATTTGGTACATTTTTGGAAAGGTCAAGAATGGCATTGGCACCTTCGGCATCAGCAATCAACAGCTGCACCTTGCCCACACGCGGCT
>JBAUGO010000050.1:0-2810 GCA_049679775.1 Anderseniella sp. | reverse complement strand
TTTTGATCCGGGGACGCCGGCTGGCGAAACGGTTGAGTTCAAGGTCTTGCGCAAGGGGCGTGTGTGCGTTGCTGCGCCGGGGCCTGCCATGGATATGGAGGCGCAAGATACCTCAACACCTTTGACGGTAATGGTTACCCGCGCCAAACCAATGGCCAAGGCACGGTTTGAGTTGCCAGAACCGCTGGCTGATCCGGTTCTGGATTTGCGGATACATTCTGCTACTGCGAATGCATATTTCGTGAAGGAGGGGGACTTCATCCAGATACTGGATGTAGATGGCAGGCAATGCACCGATTTTCAGTGTTTTTCCGCGCGCAAGCTCGACAAGGGGCTGGAGCATGCTCTGGATGTCACGACGACACGCACGTTGATGGGCCATGCTTATCCGATGCCGGGCTTGCATGCGAAATATTATGATCAGGATATGCTGCCGCTGGTTGAAGTGATCCAGGATACATGTGGCAGGCATGATGCATTTGCGCTGGCGTGTGCCGCTAAATACTACGACGATATTGGCTATCCTGGCCATATAAACTGCTCGGATAATTTCAATAGTGCCTTGGCAGAACATGGCGTTACAGCGCGGGCTGGCTGGATGGCCATCAACTTCTTTTTCAATACGGGCGTGGACGAACACGGGGTGATGTATTCCGATGAACCCTGGTCACGTCCTGGAGATTATGTTTTGTTGCGCGCATTGACAGATCTGATCTGCGTGAGCTCAGCTTGCCCCGATGATACCAGCCCGGCAAATGCCTGGAACCCAACGGACATTCATGTTCGAACCTATGATAGTGCCCGAAAATTTTCCAGGGCGATTGCCATGCGAACCACCCCAGACTCGGAACCCAAAATGACAAAGCAAACCGCCTTCCATGACAGCTTTGCCAAGCACACCCGCAATTTCGTGGAATACAAAGGCTATTGGCTGGCCAACAGTTTTGCCAAGGCAGGACCGATAGAAGAATATTGGGCGTGCCGTGAAAAGTCGGTCATTCTTGACCTGTCACCCTTGCGCAAGTTCGAGATCACAGGTCCCGATGCAGAAGCCTTGATGCAATACACATTGACCCGTGATGTGAAAAAGCTGGCTGTGGGCCAGGTTGTATATTCGGCCATGTGCTACGAGCACGGCGGCATGATTGATGATGGCACGCTGTTGCGGCTGGGCAAGGATAATTTCCGCTGGGTCGGTGGGGATGATTATGGTGGGGTGTGGCTGCGTGAAGTTGCCGAAAAGCTGGGCCTCAAAGTTCTGGTCAGATCATCGACCGACCAGATGCACAATGTGGCTGTGCAGGGGCCGGACAGCAGAGCCATCCTGAGTGAGGTTATCTGGACACCGCCGCATCAGCCTGAGATCGGCGAACTTGAATGGTTCCGCTTTACGGTTGGTCGTATCAATGGGGCAAATGGTGTACCTGTTGTGGTGTCTCGTACCGGTTACACAGGCGAGCTTGGGTATGAGGTGTGGTGCCATCCAAAACACGCCACACAGGTTTTTGATGCGATTTGGGCCATAGGCGAACCACGCGGCATGAAACCCATGGGCTTGCAGGCGCTGGACATGGTGCGGATCGAAGCCGGACTGATATTCGCAAACTATGATTTTTCAGATCAGACTGACCCGTTTGAAGCAGGTATCGGATTTACGGTTCCGCTGAAATCAAAGACGGATGATTTTATTGGTCGTGATGCTCTTATACGTCGCCATGAACACCCCTCTCGCAAGCTCGTCGGACTGGATATTGATGGCAATGTTGATGTAGGTCATGGCGATTGTGTTCGGATCGGGCGCGCCCAAGTCGGTGAGATAACATCATCAATGCGCTCGCCCATCCTCAAGAAGAACATTGCATTGGCAAGGCTTGATATCGCCCATAGTGAAATCGGTACCGAGGTGGAAGTTGGAAAACTTGATGGACATCAAAAGCGTCTGCCAGCGAAAGTAGTAGCATTCGCTCACTATGACCCAAAGAAGACCCGACCCAGATCGTAATCAACGGCCATCAGCATGAGTATAACTGTCATTGACCAGATCGGTGGTGAGGACGGTGTGCGTCAACTCGTGGAACGGTTCTATGATCTGGTTGAAACCAGAGCTGAAGGGGCGGGTTTACGAGAGCTTCATTCCAATGGTCATGGCCTGGCCCATGCGCGTGTTGAGCAATTCAACTTCATGTGCGGTTTTCTGGGTGGACGGCGACACTATTTTGAAAAACACGGGCACCTTAATGTCAGGCAAATGCATGCTCATGTTGAGATTACCCCGGTTCTGGCTCGCAACTGGCTAGCACTGATGGATGCTGCAATGGCAGATGTTGGAATTGCTCAGGAGATAGCTTGCCGGATGCATCAGGCGTTTGAGCGCGTTGCCCTGGCGTTGGTCAATCGACCTGACTGACGATTGAAGTCTTATCATCTGCCGCAAGCTTTATTCTGATGTCAGTTGGTGCGACGCCAATCCTTACGGATATTTCGCGCAATAGCTTCAATCTGATAGCCCTGTGAAAATCTACAAAGTCATCCGCCTTGATAACAAATGCACCCGGTCCCTGAATGACATTGTCGCGGTAATATTCGTCAAGTTTTGCATTGTCGGTAAGGATGGCAAGACCATTGACCGTAACGTTTTGTGCATTGGCCAGCACGCGTGCCTCAGGCAGCATGAATGTCTTTTTGTTGAACCAGGGGTCTGTCTCCACGCCATCACCGGATACATCAACAACTTTGCGAAGGCCGTTGAAGCGATTTGAGCGGATCATTTCGAGGGCATAGACAATGCCGTCGCCTATGGCCGTGCCGCC
>JBAUGO010000049.1:0-3837 GCA_049679775.1 Anderseniella sp. | reverse complement strand
TGCCAGATGAGAGGGAGCCATCTCGTCACTGAATTCAAAATCGTCGCGGAACATGCCAAGTAAGTGTTCTTCAAGACCCATCGTAAGTGGGTGGACCCAAGTGTCGAATATGACATTGGCACCTTCGAAGCCCATTTGTGGGGAATAACGGGCAGGGAAATCCTGTACATGCACCGGTGCGGAGATAACGGCGCAGCCGATGCCAAAGCGTTTTGCAATATGCCGTTCCATCTGTGTGCCAAGGACCAGTTCCGGCTGAACAGCCTGAATTGCGTCTTCAACTTCGAGGTGATCGTCGGTGATTAATGCTTCGAGACCAAAGGCTTCGGCTTCACTGCGTATCTCGCGGGCCATTTCCCGAGAATAGGTGCCAAGGCCAACAACCTTGAAGCCAAGCTCGTCACGTGCGATGCGCGCAGCGGCAATGGCGTGGGTTGCGTCTGCAAAAATGAAGACCCTTTTGCCGGTCAGATAATTGGAATCAACCGATCGCGAGTACCAGGGCAGGCGCGACAATTCCATCGTGAGAAGCGGCTCTGGATCAACACCGGCAAGTTCTGCGACCTCCCGAATAAATGTCTTGGTGGCGCCTATTCCGATTGGGATTGTTGATGTATGCGGCATACCAAACTGCCGTTTGAGAAAGCTCGCTGTTGGATTGGCTATTTCCGGATACATGACAACGTTGAATGCTGCTTCGGGAAGTCTGGCCAAATCGCCAGGCGAAGCGCTGAGCGGTGCCACAACATTGACCTCAATACCCAGTGCACCCAGCAGGTTCGTCAGCTCGGTGACGTCATCACGATGCCGGAATCCCAGGGCTGTCGGGCCCAACAGGTTGCAGGTGCGCTGCGAGACCGGTTTATCTGTCTTCACAGCAAATGCGCGAACGAGCTGGTTTAGTGTTTCAGCTGCACCCCAGTTTTCTTTTTTCTGATAGGAAGGCAGATCAACAGCAATGACTGGTATTGGCAGACCTAATGTCTTGGCGAGACCGCCTGGATCGTCCTGGATCAGTTCGGCTGTGCACGATGCGCCAACCAGCAGTGCATCCGGCTTGAAGCGCTCATATGCATCACGGGCCGACTGTTTGAATATTTCGGCTGTGTCACAGCCAAGATCGCGCGCCTGGAATGTTGTGTAGGTGACAGGTGGGCGCGTGGTGTTGCGTTCGATCATGGTAAACAACAGATCGGCATAAGTGTCGCCCTGTGGGGCATGCAAGACGTAATGCAGACCCTTCATGGCTGTGGCGATCCGCATGGCGCCGACATGGGGTGGTCCTTCATATGTCCACATGGAAAGCTGCATCGCACTACATCCTCAACCGTTGTCGGCGTATCAAGGGGCGAGCAAAAAGTTCAGCCAGATCGCCAGCCTGCTCGTATCCTTGTACCGGGGTGAACACCAACTCGATGGACCACTTTGTGGCATAACCTTCCGCTTCCAGCGGATTTGCCAGTCCCAGCCCGCAAACAACCAGGTCAGGTTTTTCCGCACGACAGCGCTCGAGCTGCTTATCCACGTCCTGGCCTTCCGACAACATTGTGTCCGGCGGCAACATGGCCAGCTCTGATGCTAGATGCTGGCGGTGCAGATAGGGAGTGCCGACCTCAACCAGTTCCATGCCGGCTTCGCGGGATAGGAAGCGAGCCATCAGGGGTTCAAGTTGCGAATCAGGGAACAGGAACAGTCTCTTCCCTTCAAGGTATTGTTTATAAAGGGAAACGGCTTTGATAGCCCTTTGTTTTCCAGGCTGCGTGACGCTGTTGAATAGAACGCTGTTTACATTCCATTCATCTGCAGCGGCTTTAAGCCAGCCTGTGGTGCCTTCTGCGCCGAGCGGGAAGGGGGCGGGCAGGTAGGTGCAGCCACGTTCCTCCAGCAATCTTGCGGTTTCGGTCAGAAACGGCTGGGCCAGCAGGAATTTGGTGTTGGGTCCGATTGCCGGTATTTTTTGTGAGTTGCGCGGTGGCAGGAAGTCGACATTTTTGATGCCCATCGCATTGAACAAGCGCACGAACTGATCTTCGACCATGTCTGCCAGAGTGCCGACCACGAGAAGCCGATCTTCGGTACCAGCGATTGTTTCTGCACAGTCGGGCAACAGAGATGCAAGGCAGGCATCTTCGCCCTGGGTGAAGGTGGTTTCGATACCGCTGCCGGAGTAATTCAGTATGCGAACATCAGGCGAAAATGTCTTTGATAGCCGCTGAGCTGCCTTTGACAGGTCGAGTTTTATGACTTCTGACGGGCAGGAGCCAACCAGAAACAGCATTTTGATATCTGGCCTACGCGCAAGTAGGCGCGCAACTATGCGGTCAAGTTCATCATTGGCATCAGCAAGACCTGCCAGATCACGATCGTCCATAATTGCAGTGGCAAAGCGTGGTTCTGCAAAAATCATGACACCTGCTGCAGACTGCATAAGGTGTGCACAAGTCCGCGAACCAACCACCAGGAAGAACGCATCCTGTATCTTGCGATGCAGCCAGACGATTCCAGTCAATCCACAAAACACTTCACGCTGGCCGCGTTGGCGAAGTACTGGCATCTCTTCAATATCAGAAGGAGCGGGGGTTGCCGGTGCGATGCGGTTGAAGACATTCATTGTGCCAACTCCGCATTATCAAATTCGGTGCGCGAAGCCGATGGTGCAGAAAGGCGTGCCATCCTGAGCTTGAGAAGGAATTGTCCGGCATTGATGACATAACTGGCGTAGGCGGCCAGCGCGATCAGCATCTGAATGCGGGTGTCACCCCAGTTGAAAAACCACGCTGCCAGATAGGCCGTGTGTAGCGCCAACACCAGCATGGACACAACGTCTTCCCAGAAAAATGCCTTAGCAAACAGATATTTGCCGAACACTACCTTTTCCCATATGGAGCCGGTAATCATAATGACATACAGGATCAGCGTCTTGAGCATAACCGAGGCAATGGCAGCCTCGGCACCCTGGCCTGTCCACAAGAACCTGATGACCAAAGCAAGAGAAACCAGGAAAACTGCAAACTGCAATGGCGCGAGAATCCCCTGTACCAGTGTCCACACCGTACTGTCACGACGGTGACGCTCGTCGGCTGTGTAGAGGGATTGCCCCTGACTGGCAGAGTTCAGGCCTTGGCCCATTATTGTTTGCTCCCGTTCAGCCCATTTCGAGTTTCTGGATTGTGCTCGATGCTGGCTATTGGGAGACAGCTTAACCCCGTCTAACTCAATGTGTCAATAATAGTTGACGTACATATTATATTACACATAGTCTAAAGCGACTTGCACAGGAGATTTGTGGCGTGGAGAGAGTTAGCGTTGCGGGTCGACGGATGCAGAACTGGAGACTGGTGCGATTATTCACGCCAGCCCTGTAACGGTTCACGTAAGGGCCGATCAGGGGAACTCGAGGTCGACGTTTAGGGAGATCGCAACGTGACGATGCAGATGAAAAGTTTACGGGTTAGGAGCCCTGAACACGAACAACCCAGGCGACTTGCTAAGTTAAAGTCAGTTGCTGGCCTGGAGCTGGGTGCGCTGGTTGAGGTCATCGAGGCAAGCGTCATTCCAAAGATCAGTCAGGTACATGGCTCTGCGAATATTGCCTTGCAAAGCAAGGGTGTCTCGTCGGTGGACGTGGATGATTTGGTTTGGGCTGTTTTGGATCTCAATGAGAGATCGCCAAAAGATATTTTAAAACAACAACTTGATTCGGGTGTCAGTGTTGAGGAGATATGCCTTGGCCTTCTCTCGCCGACTGCTGTCCGTCTGGGTCATAAATGGTTATCAGACGATCTGAGTTTTTATCAAGTCACCACCGGAGTTGCGCGACTGCAGGCAATTCTGCAC
>JBAUGO010000048.1:0-17131 GCA_049679775.1 Anderseniella sp. | reverse complement strand
CCTGAAAACGGATCCGGGAAAAAGCGTGGTGCATCCTGAGCTTCCTGCACGTCCATGCCGTAATCGAAGACGCGGGTGAGAAACTGCATGTGGCCGAATGCCTGGTACTCACCGCCCATAACACCATAGGGCATGACAACCTTGTCACCCTTGGCAACCATACCGGGAATGATCGTGTGCAACGGGCGTTTGCCAGGTGCAATGCAATTTGGATGAGCCGGGTCGAGTACAAAGCCCTGCCCGCGGTTTTGCAGCATGACGCCAGACCTGGGAGCAAGGATGCCGGAACCAAAATTGTGAAACAGGGTATTGATGAGGCTGCAGGCATTGCGGTCCTTGTCTACAACAGAAATGTAGACGGTGGACTTGTGTCGCGGGCCAGTAAATTGCGGCAATGGATCAAGAGCGCGGGCATCATCAATAACTGCACGAATTTCATCTGCATGGGCCTTGGACAAAAACCACTCCACAGGCACATCCACCTGGCCGGGATCAGCCAGATACAGATTGCGATCCCGGTAGGCAAGACGACCTGCCTCGATCTCGCGGTGAAGTCGTTCCAGCGTGATCGGTCCATCACCGTCCGGTGCAAAGCCGCTCATGATGTTGAGCAGCAAAAGCGCAATCATCCCTTGCCCATTGGGTGGACACTGATAAACACTATGGCCTCGAAACTGCGTGCTGATCGGAGTGACATATTCACCTTTCATGAGGGCAAAATCTTCAAGTGTGTGCAATCCGCCTTTCGTGCGCAGATGCGAGACAATGTCTTCTGCAACAGACCCTGTATAAAACCCGTCGCGACCGCTTGATCCGATAAGTTCCAGTGTGTCGGCTAGCGCTGGTTGCCTGTGCACCTCACCATGACGATAGGGACTGCCGTCAGCGTGAAGGAAAACCGCAGCCGCGTTTCCATCTTTTTTCAGCAACTCAACCTGGCTGGCAAAATCAATACTGACGCGCGAAGATACCGGATATCCATGGCGGGCATAGTCGATTGCTGTTTTCAACAGCTCGCCCAATGGTTTTGTGCCGTGGTCACGGATCAACGTATCCCACGCATCTATGGCACCTGGCACAGTGACCGAATGGGGACTGTGTTGCTCCAGTGATGTGATGGCGTTGTCGGCAAACCATTGCGCCGTGGCGGCATATGGTGCACGTCCTGACCCATTGTAACCAATGATATTGGTTGAACCATGGGGGGAATAAAGACAGAAACAATCACCCCCGATGCCTGTTGATTCCGGCTCCACAACACATTGAACAGCGCAAGCTGCCACCGCAGCATCCAGCGCATTGCCACCATCCTTCAAAACGCCTAACGCAGTTTGAGTGGCCAAAGGGTGTGATGTGGCCGCCATGCCATGGGTTGACAGAACCGGAGACCGTCCGGGCAATTCCAGATTGCGCATTGAGTTGCTCCTTTTGAAATGAATCAGCTACACTTACTGTTTCTCGCAATCACAGAGCAACAGCCAATATGAGCAGGCAAATGCCAGTAGGGAATCGACTTTATGCATAAACGACAATTGGGCAAGGATGGCCCATCAGTGTCAGCGATTGGTGTTGGATGCTGGAGCTTTGCAGGTTCATACGGACCCACAACCGAAGCTGAAAGCCATGATACGTTGGCGGCAGCACTCGACCTGGGCATTGATTTTCTCGACACCGCCAATGTCTATGGCAATGGCGTTTCAGAAAAAGTCATCGGCTCATTCGTCAAGGACAATCCCGGTCGTTTCACCATTGCGACAAAGGCTGGCATTTATCGTGACCCGGAGACCAACACGCGCGGGTTCAACAACTCTCCGGCACATCTGCGCACATGCCTTGAAAACTCGTTGCGCAACCTGAACGTGGACCATGTAGCGCTATACTATATTCATCGTCGCGAGGCAGCACGTCCCATTGAAGATGTGATGGAAACGCTGGTCCGGTTCAAGGATGAAGGCAAGATCGGGGGTATCGGTTTTTCAGAAATTTCACCCGCCTCCTTGCGCCGTGCCCATGCAGTTCATCCCGTTATGGCTGTTCAAAGCGAGTACTCCCTTTGGACCCGTGGACCAGACCTGGGCATGGTGAACGCGTGTTCGCAATTGGGTGTGGCGTTTATACCTTTTTCCCCTCTGGGACGCGGCATGTTCGCGGATGCATTGCCAGACCCCTCTTCCTTTGCTGATGATGACTTCAGAAATGGCAACCCACGCTTTGTTGAGCCAGAGTTTTCCCATAATGTGCGGGCACTTGCAGGGTTTCGTGACTGGTGCAAGTCCCGCTCGGTCTCACCTGCCAGTGTAGCCATAGGCTGGTGCCTTGCGCGCGGCAAACATCTGATCCCCATTCCTGGCACGAGATCACGCGCCCATCTTCGCCAGCTGGCTGATGGTGAAAGTCTCAAATTGAGTGAAACTGATCTGGTTGAAATCGAAACCATGTTGCCAGCAGGATTTGCCCACGGAGATCGATATACAAATGCACAATGGGGTGGTGCCGAGCGCTATTGCTGATCAAACAGCCTTGCGTGCTGGTGGTGATTTCAACTCGCGCATCAGGTCAAGGAAACGCTCGCCCTGCAAGGTCACATGATCGCGCAATAGGGTTTCAGCAGCAGGCTGATCACCACTTTCAATTGCCTTCAGGATGGCGCAATGCTCATCAAGCGACTGGCGCAAACGACCGCGCGCTTTCAGTTGCAGACGACGAAACGGTTGCAGGCGCTTTTGCAAATGCAGGGCTTGCGAGCGTAAAAACCCGTTACCACTGGCCTCGTACAGGATCTGGTGAAAAATTTCATTCTCCTGGTAGTAGCGATCACTGCCGCCTGTGCGTTCTGCACGTTCACACCGCAAACATGCAGCGACAAAGCGTTTCAACTGTTCATCCGTGATGCGCCTGGCAGCCAACCTGCCACACATGCCTTCCAGCTCACCCATAACCTCGAACATTTCAACAACTTCGGCAAACCCCGGCACCCGAACGAAAACACCACGCCGCGCAATAGCCTCAACCAGTCCGGACGAAGCCAATTGCACCAATGCTTCCCGGACTGGCGTTCTCGATACACCGAACCGGGTACATAATGTAACTTCATCCAGGCGGAAGCCATCATCAAACGCACCGGTCAAGATGTCCTGCTCAAGCACTTGTCTGATATGATCTGCGGTTCTTTCCATCATGAGCTGAAACTGTAGACCTTCTTGTGTGCATTCAACAAGTGATTTCTTGTATACAATATGGTTGACTCCTGATCTTGAACCCCTAGTCTAATGAAAGCTGGCGATCGTGCCAGTCAGTGAATAATAAAACCAGTTGCCCAGCGGATGAATACGCTGGCACGGGAGGATCCACATGAAAAAGACACTCACTGCCCTGCTTGCAGGCGTTGCATTAGCCGCCACGATGTCCACCGCCGCCTTGTCAAAGGAGCTGCG
Source organism: Anderseniella sp. (assembly GCA_049679775.1). Taxonomy (GTDB): domain Bacteria; phylum Pseudomonadota; class Alphaproteobacteria; order Rhizobiales; family Aestuariivirgaceae; genus Anderseniella. The sequence continues at coordinate 13,697 of JBAUGO010000048.1, read as the reverse complement.
TCTGTCACATCAATGGTCAACCAAGGACATCCGCCACAAGGTGGCTCAGATCGTGGCCGATGAAGTTGCCGCCGCCAATGTTGATCTTGAAATCAAGATATTCCCGTCGGGTTCCTTGTTCAAGGCTCGCGAACAATACAAGCCCATGTCAGGTGGACAGCTGGACATGACTGTATTTCCGCTATCTTATGCCGGTGGCCAGCGCCCTGAATACAACCTGACCCTGATGCCCGGCCTCGTCAAGAATCACGACCATGCTGCCCGCCTCAACAAGTCTGGCTTCATGCAGGAAGTCGAAAAACTGATGGCTGAAGATGATGTGCGTGTGGTCGTACATGGCTATCTGGCTGGCGGCTTTGCCTCCAAGGACAAGTGCATTACGAAACCGGAAGATGTGAAGGGTTTGCAGACCCGTGCTGCCGGCAAGGCTTTTGAAGAAATGCTTGCTGCAGCTGGAGCCTCTATCGCCTCCATGGCATCATCTGAGGTTTATCCGGCAATGCAGTCCGGTGTTCTCAATGCTGTTAACACCTCATCATCTTCATTCGTATCCTTCCGCCTATATGAACAGGTCAAGTGCTACACCCCTGCAGGTGACGTGGCGCTGTGGTTCATGTATCAGCCGATGTTGATGAACAAATCCGTCTATGACAGCCTGAATGATGCACAAAAAAAGGCGCTTGATGCTGGCGCTGCAAAGGCTGAAGCCTACTACCTCGAAGAAGCCAAGAAGGAAGATGCAGCTTCGGTTGAGGTGTTCAAGAAGGCCGGCGTAGAGATCGCCAACATGACACCTGAAGAATTCAAGATGTGGCAGGATCTGGCCAAAGAATCTTCTTACAAGAAGTTCCTTGAAAATGCGGGGGAAAACGGTCAACGCCTGCTCGATATGGCACTGTCCGTTGAATAGGTCTCTTAACCCTGACAACCAGTCAGGCTGAGCAAGCGGAGGTTTCTGATCAACAGGAACCTCCGATCCATTCATGATGATTTGTTGCTGAGGCACCCATGGCCGCACACCCTAAATCCCAAACAAAGAGCACAATACCACGCCACGGAATTATCAGGTTGATAGACCGGCTTTCGACACTTTGTGGCTGGTTTGCCGCCGCCATGATCTTGTTGTCTGTGTTGATCACATGTCAGATGATTTACGTGCGCTATGTGCTGAACCAGTCAACCGTCTGGCAGACTGAAGCTGTCACCTACATGATGATTGCCTCAACACTTGTGGGCTTGCCATATGTGCAAAAACTGCGCGGTCACGTAAACGTCGACCTTGTCCCGATGATGTTATCGCAGCGTCCACGAAAGTTGCTGGCCATCGTGACGCTCTCAGTGACGATCCTGATGGTCGCCTTGATCGCCATTTACGGCTTTGAATTCTGGCATGTTGCCTGGCAGCGCAACTGGAAATCGGAAACCGTCTGGCCCGTCCGGTTGTGGATACCCTATCTGGCAGTACCGGTTGGGTTTACCATGTTCCTGCTTCAGTTGCTGGCGGATCTCTATTTGCTGATCACGGATCAGGACAAACCGTTCAACATCGACAAGGAGGCCTTGTAGATGGACCCGCTTATCCTCGGCACCCTTGTCGCCATAGCCACAATTGCCTTGTTGTTTTCAGGCATTTCCGTCGCCATTGGCCTGCTGGTTGTCTCAACGGTATTTCTTCTGATCTTTGATGGCACAAGGTCCATGCCCTTATTGCCGGAATTGCTGTTTGGTGACCTGAACAGCTTTGCGCTTCTGTCGATCCCCATGTTTATCATCATGGGAGCCTCGATTGCATCAACACGAGCAGGAGCTGACCTTTATGAAGCGCTTGATCGCTGGTTGACACGTGTACCCGGCGGGCTTGTTATCTCGAACCTCGGCGCGTGTGCGCTGTTTGCCGCCATGTCTGGATCATCGCCCGCAACCTGTGCCGCCATTGGCAAAATGGGCATTCCTGAAATGCGCAAACGCGGTTACCCTGACAGCGTGGCCGCTGGCTCCATAGCCGCTGGCGGCACCTTAGGCATCCTGATCCCGCCATCGGTGACCATGATTGTGTATGGTATCGCCACCGAAACATCGATTGGTCGGCTTTTCCTGGCCGGTGTAGTTCCCGGTATATTGCTGGTCGGACTGTTCATGGCCTGGGCTCTGTATGACACATGGCGCAAAGGCTCGATGGATGCACTCGCCGGTCGTACATTCACCTGGGAACAACGCCTTGAAGTCCTGCCTAAGGTTTTGCCGTTCCTGGCTATCATCTTTGGTGTGCTTTATGCGCTCTATGGCGGTGATGGGATTGCAACACCATCGGAAGTGGCGGCCGTAGGCGCGCTCATGTGCATTCTGGCGGCAGTTGTGATTTACAAAATGTGGAACCCTCATGACCTGTGGGCAGTACTACGTGATGCAACGCGTGAAAGCGTGATGATCCTGTTTATCATCGCATCGGCTGCGGTGTTTTCCTACATGCTGTCATCGCTTGAGATCACCCAGTCAATCGCCAAATGGATAGGTACGCTGGATGTAAACCGCTGGGTGCTGATGGGCTTCATCAACCTGTTCCTGCTGGTTGCCGGATTTTTCCTGCCACCGGTTGCAGTTATTGTCATGTCAGCACCTATCCTCTTGCCGATCATCCTGGCGGCAGGTTTTGACCCTTACTGGTTTGCCGTTATCCTGACAATCAACATGGAGATCGGTTTGATCACACCACCGGTTGGCCTGAACCTATACGTCATCAACGGCATAGCGCCCGAGATTTCGTTGCGCACGATACTCACAGGCTCCCTGCCGTTCGTTGGGTGCATGATTGTTGCCATATTGTTGTTGTGTGCGTTCCCTAGTCTTGCGACCTGGTTGCCAGATTACATCATGGGAAAAGCCATATGAGCCGCATCAGCTATTTTCAGGAATTGCTTTCAAGCCTGTTTGAGCGACGAGACTCATCCGTCAACAAGCCTGATGCACGCGACCTGGTTGTGCTGACCAAGGCGCTTCTTGCTGATAAGGGGGAAGTATCAAGCCTGCAGACAGGGGCTGCTTTACTGCAAAAATTCAATGCAGCAGACGATCCCCAAAAGCAGGTTTTCCTTGAGATGCTGGCAGATGATTTTGACATTGACACTGACAGGCTTGTCGAGCTTGCCAAAACCTATGCCATGGATCGCACAGCTGCCAATCTGACCCTATTGCAGGATGTGTCTGAGCCCAAACGGCAAAGCCTTCTGCGGCGTTTGAATCAAGTGCCGGGCGGAACCGAAAAGCTGGTCAGGATGCGCGAGATACTGCTTGATTTGCTTCCTGAAAATCGGGCTCTGGGACGGGTTGATGTGGATTTTGAACACCTCTTCTCTTCTTGGTTCAACAGGGGTTTTCTGGTGCTTCGGCCCATTGACTGGACCACACCTGCACATATTCTGGAAAAGATCATCAAGTATGAGGCCGTTCACGCCATTAATGATTGGGATGATCTGCGCCGCAGGTTGCAGCCTCCAGACAGGCGGTGCTTTGCCTATTTCCACCCGGCCATGCCAGATGAGCCGTTGATATTCGTCGAAGTTGCACTGACCGTATCGATACCTGATTCCATTCAGTCCGTGCTTGCCGAAAACCGGCAACCTGTAAGCCCCAAGGAAGCGACCGCTGCCGTTTTCTATTCGATTTCCAATTGCCAGAAAGGCTTGCGCGGTGTTTCGTTTGGCAACTTCCTGATCAAGCAGGTTGTAACAGATCTGTCCACCAGCCTTCCCAACCTGAAGACTTTTGTAACATTGTCCCCCATTCCAGGTTTCATGAAATGGCTTTCGGCAGAAGCATCTGCAAACCCGGATACGGAACTGGCAGATTTGTATTTACTGGCCTCTGAGCTGACCTCTGAAAATGTTGATGAAACGCCCGTTGAGTCAATTGCCGGCCTGAAATCCCTGGCGGCAAGATATTTTCTGGAAGCACAAGCACCAAGAGGTGGACCCCTTGATCCGGTGGCACGATTTCACCTTGGCAATGGCGCAAGCCTGTTGGCAATCCATTGGCTGGGCGACCGCTCGACCAACGGACTGCGCCAGTCCGCCGGTCTCATGGTCAATTATCTCTATGACCTGAAAACCGTTGATGCCAATCATGAGGCATACTCACGCGATGGTATTGTGACAGCTTCGCGTGATGTCCGATCCCTGCTCGATGCCAAATTGGGCGCAAAAACAATGAGGAAGCAAGCCAATGATAAATTATCTTTATGATGGCCTGCTGAAAGACGCAGATAAGAGCCGATTATTTGCAACACTTGATGACGGTCGCACCTACACTTATGCTGACGTCGATGCCGTATCAGCTCGTTTAGCCAATCTGCTGGTCGCACGCGGACTGCAACCTGGAGACCGCGTTGCTGCACAGATACCAAAGTCAATCGAAGCTGTGATGTTGTACCTCGCAACAGTGCGCGCAGGTGGCGTATTCCTGCCATTGAACAACGCCTATACACCGACTGAAATAGAGTATTTTCTGGACAATGCAGGCCCGCGTATATTCGTGTGTGATCCTGCCTCGGCCGACAGTTACAAGTCACTGACACAGAAGCTGGGTGTTGAACTTGACACCATGGGCATATGGAAAAACCATGAGACCAGCGCTGGCTCCTTGCTGGATGATGGCCTAGTAGCGTCCCCTGACTTCAATAATGTTGCACGTGGTCGTGATGACCTTGCCGCTATCCTCTATACGTCAGGCACAACGGGACGCTCCAAAGGCGCAATGCTGACCCATGGCAACCTGCTGTCAAATGCCGAAGTCCTCATAGACTTGTGGGCATTTAGTAAAGACGATGTGTTGCTTCATGCATTACCGATTTTCCATACGCACGGATTGTTCGTTGCCTGCAACACAATCATGCGCACTGGGGCCAGCATGATCTTTATGGGTGGCTTCAACAACGATCAGGTTATCGAGAAACTACCCTTTGCCACAACCATGATGGGTGTGCCGACATTCTATACCCGCCTGCTGGATGATGAACGCTTCACCCAGCAACTCTGCTCACATATGCGCCTGTTTGTATCAGGATCAGCGCCACTGCTGGCTGAAACCCATAGTGTATTTGAGCAACGCACCGGACATCGCATTCTTGAACGTTATGGCATGACCGAAACCAACATGAATACCTCTAACCCATATGACGGGGAGCGCCGTGCCGGAACTGTTGGATTTGCCTTGCCAGGAGTAAGCCTGCGTATCACTGATCCGGACAGCGGAAATGAAGTTGCCGCAGGCAATGTCGGCATGATTGAGGTCAAGGGACCAAACGTCTTTTCGGGTTATTGGCAAATGCCGGAAAAAACCCGAGAGGAGTTTCGCGACGACGGCTACTTTATCACAGGTGATCTTGGGAAGTTTGATGAAGACGGGTACATTCATATTGTTGGTCGCGGCAAGGATCTGATTATTTCAGGTGGCTATAATATCTACCCCAAGGAAATTGAACTATTGCTCGATGAACAAGAAGGCGTTCGGGAGTCAGCTGTGATTGGTGTGCCTCACCGCGACTTTGGAGAAGGTGTGGTTGGGGTCGTTGTCCCCAACAATGGCAACCAGCTCAGCGAACAGGATCTATTGTCTGCCATCAATGGAAAGGTTGCACGCTTCAAACAACCAAAGAGAATTTTTGTGGTTGAAGAATTGCCTCGCAACACGATGGGAAAGGTGCAAAAAAATATCCTGCGCCAAACCTACGCAGACATCTTCAACTCATGAATACATGGCAGCTTTACTAGTTACATCCAATAGCATTGCCATCGATAGCGTCTAAACCAAAACCACCATCACAATTGGTGGCAAATCCCAATCGCGTTAATTGCGCTACATCAAACACTTTCAGTTCAGGTTTCGACCAGGTCATGCTCGTAACCAATGCCCTTTTTGAAACCTTTAATGGTTCAGGTATTTCGTGACTGTCATTCATCTGGACTATCTCAAATGAAAAAGAGAACTCAATTTCAACTACAACTTATAAGTGTATTATAGTTTTTATACAATTAATAATTGCTTTCCATCCACAATTTCGCCTGCAAGGTGTATCGGAGCATCTGGTGCGGTAGCTTGAACGCACTGATTTTTCAGGAGGTAGTAATGAGCATTGACCTGTCATTCCACGGCGCGGCGCGCACTGTCACCGGATCGTGTTTCCGGCTCAAAACGCCGACATCATGCGTTCTGATTGATTGCGGCCTGTTCCAGGGCTCAAAAACCTTGCGGGAGCTTAACTACCAACCGTTTCCATTCAGACCGGACAGTATTGACGCGGTCTTGTTGACCCACGCGCACATTGACCATGCTGGTCAATTGCCAAAACTGGTCCGTCACGGCTTCCATGGCAAGATCCATGCAACCACCCCAACGATCGATCTGTCAGGTGTGATGCTGCCTGACAGCGGACATATTCAGGAAACCGAGGTTGAACGGCTGAACCGCCGCAACAGACAGCGCGGCCGTAAACAGGTTGAACCCATCTACACCATGAACGATGCGCTTAAGACAGTGGAGCAGTTTTCGCCTGTCGATTATGAAGTCTGGGTCCAGGTAACACCTGACATCCGGGCACGCTTCTGGAACGCTGGTCACATGCTTGGTTCAACGTCCATAGAGGTTGAAGTGTCACAATCGGGTGGCCAAAAGCCCATGCGGCTGTTTTTCTCCGGCGATATCGGACCTGACCACAAGCTCCTGCAACATGATCCCGAAGCACCATCGGGCTATGATTATCTGCTGTGCGAATCCACCTTTGGTGCCACAGACCGGGTTGAAACAAACCCTGATGAGCGCCGCGCCCTATTGGCAAAACACGTCAGGTCTGCTGCTGAAAAGCAGGGCGTATTGCTCATCCCATCATTTGCAGTAGAGCGAACTCAAGAGGTTCTGACGGATCTCATGCTGGTCATGGCAAATGGCGAGGCACCGTCTGGACCCGTTTTCATAGACAGTCCTCTGGCGCGCCGGGCAACTGCAATCTTTGAAAAACATGCTGGATTGCTGGCAAATGCAGATGCACTCAAGGCAGCGCTGAAATCACCTAACTTGCGGATTTCTGAAGCGGTTGAGGACTCAAAGGCCATCGGGCGGTTGGGTGGCTTTCACATTATTCTATCAGCCAGCGGTATGTGCGATGCAGGACGAATTCGCCATCATCTGAAAAACCACCTGTACCGACGCAACGCGACCGTTCTGATGGTTGGCTATCAGGCCAATGGCACACTGGGTCGGGTATTGCTGAACGGTGCGAAAAAGGTACGTATCCACGGCGAGGAGGTTGGTGTTGAAGCCAGCATAGAACGCATAAATGGATATTCCGGTCATGCAGATGCACCAGAACTTGAACGTTGGATTTCAGAACGATTACCAATACACCGCAACATGTTTCTCATTCATGGTGAGGAAGAAGGCATGGCGGGTTTGAGCGAGAGATTGAGCAAAGAACTTGTGCCTGCCGCTCATATTCTTCAGCCCGACATCGACGAAACATTTCGTCTCGATGGCGACAAGGCTGTCAGGATCGTCAGCGAAACCACCCGTTCGATTGATCCGCCAGAAGCAGCCCGTTTGCCCGACTTCAACAACGAGTTGACGCAACTGGTATTTGACATCAATGAAGCAGTTGAAAAACTCGCTGACAACAAGAACAAGGCCAAGCTTGTCCGGAAGCTGCGTCAGGCGCTTGAAAGGGTAAATTAGCAAAAATCATGGAGCAGCCTGTGGGCTGGTTGAATCGCTTCGCATCATATAGGTAACGAGAAACCCTCCCCATAATAGCGCCCAAGAAAGCACAGCAAATGTCCAAAACGAAATCGCCAAAAGCGCAAATGTCATCAAGCTCTTACATCTTGCCGGCACTGGATCAGGAGTTTTTGCTGGGCGATACAACACGCGGTATCCGCTTCATGCTGGAATACATGAAAGCGGAAGAGCATCTGCGCGACTGGGGCATCCGTACGACCGTCGTGGCCTTCGGATCGGCCCGCGTCAAGGAGGATGATGAAGGCAAACGCGGCCATTGGTACCGCTCCGCGATGGAAATCGGGCGCATCGTATCTGAACGCGGTGGCGCACTGGATGCAAACGGTGGCCAGAGAGACAATGTCATAGCAACCGGCGGTGGCCCCGGGATCATGGAAGCAGCCAACCGCGGTGCCATTGCAGCGGGCGCACCCACTATCGGCTTCAATATTACATTACCCCACGAACAAGAACCCAATGCATGGTCAACACCAGACCTGACCTTCAATTTCCATTATTTCGCCATGCGCAAGATGCACCTGGCCATGCGCGCCAACGGGCTGTGTGTGTTCCCTGGCGGCTTCGGCACAATGGATGAGCTGTTTGAAATTCTGACGCTGGTTCAAACCGGAAAAATGAAAACCATCCCCATCATTCTGTTTGATCGCGAGTTTTGGGAAAATGCGGTCAACCTCCAGGCCTTTCTGGATGCGGGAACCATTTCTGCTGGTGATGAAAACCTGTTTCATTATGCCGATAGCGCAGAAGAAGCATGGCAGCATCTTGTTGCTGGTGGCATTCTGAACGGAAAACCTTTGCAGGCCGATTGACCCATGGGGGTGTACTTAAACTGATTGTTCACCATATTTCGCGATACTTGGTCAACTCGATGTTTTCCGATGCATCGCGCTTGCAGCATGGGTAATTCCGTGCTGGTGCGAGGTGCATCAAGTCAGGCTTAAGCAATGTCAGTATCACGTTCACCGCGTAATCTCGTTCTCATTGTCGAGGACAAGCCATCCTTGGCAAGCCTGTACAGGGCCCATATTGAGGCTGCCGGATTTTCAGGTGAACTGGCAAACAGTCTCGAAACTGCCATTTCACAGCTTGCCAATCCGCTGATCAAGGTCGTTATCCTGTCGCTTGATGCAGCAGGCCAGAATCCCCTTGATACAATCAGCCAATGGAGCAAAACACACCCTGGCATTGCCCTTGTGGTCATTGCCGCAAATGCTTCCATCGCCGATGCAGTAGACGCTGTGCGCGCAGGCGCCTGGGATTATCTGGTTAAACCGGTCTCTCGCAACAGACTGGTCACAACCTTGACGAATGCCTGCAAGGCGGTGCCTGCCACAAAAATAACCGTGAAATCACAAGCACAAATAGTTGAGCCTGCGCCTGCAGCCACCATGATCGGTTCATCGAGGATCATGGCTGAAACACGCAGAAAGATCGAGGCAATTGCAGCATCATCAGCACCGGCCTTCATCACTGGCGAAAGCGGCACCGGCAAGGAGCTTTGTGCACAAGCCATTCATGATTTCTCATCGCGCAAGGATAAGCCTTTCATCGCCTTGAACTGCGGTGCTATCCCGCGTGACTTGATGGAGTCCGAGATTTTCGGTCACCTCAAGGGCGCATTTACAGGAGCCATAAACGACCGGGAAGGTGCTGCGTCCGCAGCCAATGGCGGAACGCTATTTCTCGATGAAATCTGTGAAATGGACCAGTCTCTCCAGACCAAGCTATTACGGTTTCTCCAAACCGGTACCATTCAGCCGGTTGGTTCTGCTCACACCCGCAAGGTCGACATCCGTATAATTTGTGCGACCAACCGGACACCACAGCAAGAAGTCGCAGAAGGACGCTTTCGCGAAGACCTGTATTTCAGATTGCATGTACTACCGATACATTTAAGCCCCTTGCGAGAACGCGCAGGCGACGTGATTGAACTGGCCACAGGCTTTCTGAAGTCATATTCAGCCGAGGAAGGCCGCCAGTTCACCCGGCTTTGTGAAAGCGCGATAAAACGGTTTTCGGACTATTCCTGGCCTGGCAATGTCCGCGAACTACAAAATGTTATCCGGCATTCTGTTGTGCTTAACGATGCTGAAAGCCTGACCGCTGATATGCTACCGGACCATATTGCAGCACAAGAGATCAAACCAGCGGCCATCCCCCACCATATCGGGCGACACTTATGGCAAATCGAGAGAGATGTGATTGAGGCCGCAATCACAAGTTTTGCCGGATCAATTCCAAAAGCTGCCGACGCGCTGGGCATCAGCGCCTCTACGATTTATCGCAAGCGTGAAATCTGGACGGCAAAGCTTAACTGATCGACGAGAGCCTCAACTGGCCACGAACATGTCATCAATGTCGCTGACCGTATCACCAAAATGCACGGCAACAATCTTGATCTGTTGCTCATCAATGGCTCGCAAACCATGCGTTACGCCAGCAGGAATATAGAGGCTGTCATCGCTGGCAACGAGTAATACATCGTCACCTATCGCCACCTCACCTTCACCTTCAACAACGGTCCAGTGTTCAGAGCGAAATTTGTGATAATGCAGCGGCAAGTCCTTGCCAGGCTTGACGCAAATACGCTCAACCCGGTGACCGCCGCTCAATGACAGCACTTCCACCGTTCCCCAGGGATATTTTCTGAGGTTGGTAGCAGCAGGTTCTGGATAATGATCGACCAGCCTGGGTGCAACTTCCGGTTCGCGCGCAAGCGCAATGGCAGGCACAATCCCTGACATGACAACAACTCCCCTGTATATTTCTTAGGGACATCGTCCTGCCAATGAGCTTTTGTCAGCTTCTTTGAGGTACGAGGTCCCAGCCTCTGCCTCGATCTGAAGCAAATTCTGCACCACCAGCATCAGAAGGTGTAGTTGTCTCAGGAAATGGCCATTTTGGGAGCATTTTTGGGAAGCCATTAAACTTCCCATACAGCAACAAGGCTGTGTGAATTGCAAAACGCAAATCATATCTTTGCATTTTGCAAAGATTGGGCTTGATGCAGCAGTCCTGGCAGTGCCAGAAATTATTTTGTATTTCTGCCCGTCTCGATCATGTGCAACAAGTGCATGACCTCTTTCAGCTCAGGCGAAATATCCTGATGCTGTCTGGTTGGCGCCAGGGTCTGGCTACCCTGCACAACGTCAAGGTCTCGTTTGTCTATCGTGTTAATGCTATACATATGTCCCAGCCGCTTGCTCTGTCGATATATCAAGTTTAAGCCATCTCATCCTAAAGAACGTCTAAAGTTGTTTTTGGGACAAGCTTCCGGCACAAACGGCGCTTGAACTAGTCATGATTCCCGGCAAAATTGGGACACGGAGAAGACCAAATCATGCTCATGCAAGGCAAGTCCTATGACCAGTTGGTCGCAGATTTCAAATGGCAGTTACCAGACCGCTTCAACATTGCTGACGTTGTGTGCACAAGATGGGCAAGACAAAACCCCGACGCTCCCGCAATCATTGAGGAAATGCAGGACGGACCTGTCCGCGTCACCAGTTTTGCTGAGCTTGAGGCCATGTCCAACAGGTTTGCAAATCTGCTGAGCTCGAAAGGCATCAGCAAGGGTGATCGTGTTGCTATTCTGTTGCCACAGTCACGAGAAACTGCCGCAGCCCATATTGCCATCTACAAGATCGGTGCGATTGCAGTTCCTCTTGCAATGCTTTTTGGTGTCGAGGCATTGCAATACCGACTGCAGAATTCTGGGGCCAAGGCATTGTTCATGTCTGTTGCTTCCAGGGAAAACGTACACGAAGTCCTACCCGCTCTGGACAGTCTGCACACCATTTTCAGCATTGATGGCGCCCTTGATTTTGCCCCTCATGTTCATGATGAAAGCGCATTGATGTCGTCAAGCTTTCAGTTGCTTGATACCGTTCCCGATGATCCGGCGCTGATGATCTATACATCCGGCACAACGGGTCACCCAAAGGGAGCCTTGCATGGACACCGCGTTTTGCTTGGGCACATTCCTGGTGTGCAGTTTGCGCATGAGTTTTTCCCTCAACCGGGTGATTTAATGTGGACCCCATCGGACTGGGCATGGGCAGGTGGATTGCTGAACGCACTGTTGCCAGCGCTGTATTTTGGCGTACCCGTACTGGCTTTCAAATACACCAAGTTCAATCCCCAGGAAGCCTGGGACTTGATGGCCAGACACAAGGTCAGAAATATTTTTGTCCCCCCGACCGCGCTCAGACTGATGCAATCGGCAGCTCCGGGAAACATCAACGGCCTCAGTCTCAGGACAATTTTCTCCGGCGGTGAAGCGGTAGGACGCGCACTGCAGGAATGGGCAATAGAGACGCTCGGCATGAAAATCAACGAAGTCTATGGTCAGACTGAATGCAACCTTGTGCTTGAAAGCTGCAATGCCATTGGCGTTTGGAAAGCTGGCGCCATGGGCAAACCGGTGCCTGGTCATACGGTTGCCATTGTGGACGATGAGGGCAATGCAGTGGCCGACGGCGAGACCGGCAATATTGCCGTGCAAAGGCCGGACCCGGTGATGTTTCTCGGCAAGCCGGATGCCACTCGAGACAAATATCGCGGTGATTGGTTGCTAACCGGCGACCAGGGGTTTCGCGATAGTGACGGTTACTTCCATTTCGTTGGTCGCGACGATGACGTCATCACATCATCAGGTTACCGGATCGGACCTGTGGAAATAGAAGATTGCCTCAACCGCCACCGGGCAGTGCAACTAGCCGCCGTGATCGGGGTGCCAGACCCCGTCAGGACAGAAATCATAAAGGCATTCATCGTGCTCAATCCAGGCTTTGAGGCAAGCACGGAACTGGAAGACGATATTCAACACCATGTTCGCAACCGGCTATCTGCGCATGAATATCCGCGATTGATCGAATTTTGCAAAGAGCTGCCACTGACCACGACAGGCAAGGTTATCCGCCGTTTATTGCGCAATAATGAGGCTTCACATTAACGTGACAATGTAATGTTTCTAATCCATATTCACGCCTCAATGAATTGGCTAAGCTGACCTTATTGTTCAAACCTACTCAGGAGCTTCTCAAGATGATGTCACGTTTCAAACTTGCTGCCGGTACTCTGATTATTGGTCTTGCAACCGCAACAGCACTGACAACCGCTGCTCTCGCGGACCCTATTACTGATCGTCAGGCAGCCATGAAAAATGTAGGCAAGGCAATGGGCGCACTTGCAGCGATTGCCAAAAAGGAAGCACCGTTTGACGCTGCTGTTGTTGCGGAAAATGCCACTGCAATTGCCAACAACGTCAAGGCAGCCAAGGATCTCTATCCAGATGGCAGCGATACTGGAGAAAAGGAAACCTGGGCCAAGGCAGAAATCTGGGCAAACAAGGATGACTTTGCTGCCAAGCATGACAAATCTGTTGAGGCTGCCATGGCAATGGCCGCTGTGACCGAAGAAGCAAATTTCGGTGCTGCTCTTGGTGCGTTGGGCGGAACCTGCAAAGCCTGCCACGAGACCTATCGCCGTCCCAAGGAATAATGGCGCCTAACGGGGTTTGTCGACATGAAACGCTGGTTGGCGGCCGGGATTCTGACGGGCGGTATTGCCGCAAGTTTCGGATGGATTCTTGCCGCCCCTGAACCTTTGCCTGCCGAGGCACTGGCAAGCCATTCGGCCAATATCGAAAACGGCAAGGTACTGTTTACGGCAGCCGGATGCCTGTCATGTCACCTGCCTGCAAAGGACGACAAGGACGCAGACAAGTCGCTGCCATCTGGCGGTCATGAGCTGAAAACGCCTGCTGGTACATTCTATCCGCCAAACATAACTCCAGACCCTGAAACAGGTATTGGCGGTTGGACCAACATCCAGTTTGTCAACGCTGTCAAACGTGGCATTTCACTGGATGGACGCCACTATCTGCCAGCATTCCCCTACACGTCCTATGAAAA
>JBAUGO010000047.1:0-3992 GCA_049679775.1 Anderseniella sp. | reverse complement strand
TCAATTGTCTGGGCTGGAGTTCTGAAGCCTCCGAGGCCCGCGCCATACACATGCCAGCTATCATCATCATTCCAGCGTTCCACCCGCACTCCCAGTGCGGACATGGCCTTGGCAGTATTGAGTACGTCTTCACCTTCAAGCAATCCGGTGATGACCGTCTCTCCAATGGCCATCGCTCCGAACATCAACGCCCGGTGAGAGATGGATTTATCCCCTGGTATGCTGACAGTGCCATTCAGCCCTGATGCGCCTTTTGAGCGCAATGGTGTGGTGTTTTCGTTGTTTGACAAGATGTCGTTATCCTGAAATTTCCCTTGAAAGGGGGCAAATGCTGGTTTGATCAATGCCGACCTACCATATACTGATGCCAGTTGCCATCATCTGAAACTTCAATTTGGCTTTTGACACAAGGCAAAGCGCATGGCATGGGAAACGCCAGAACAAATTCAATCAAACGAACTTGAAGGACGTTGTAACCGTGGTAAGCGACGAACTAGGAACCAAACGAACATGCCCCAGTTGTGGGGTGCGGTTTTATGACCTGAACAAAACTCCGATCATCTGCCCAAAATGCGCAGCTGCTTTTGTGGCTGAACCATTGCTGCCTTCCAAGGCAGACGGCCCGGTAAGGTCCAAACCCTCCAAACCGGCTGTTGCCAAGGATGATGAAGACGAGGATATCGATCTCCAGAAAGATGCAACACTCGTCAGCCTTGAAGATATCGAAGACGACGATATAGATGATGAGGATGATGAAGCAGCAGCGATCAAGGATGTAGACCTTGGGGAAACTGAAGACGACGATGATGCTGACGATTCCGATGTGTTCCTTGACGAAGACGATGACGAAGAAGGCGGTGGCGTCGAAGGACTGATCGGTGGCAGCAAGCCTGGCAATGATGAAGTCTAAGAATGGGGCTAACTGGCTGATTGACAGGATAAGTCAGAAGCGGGTATCACGCTGGTCTTGCTAAACATTACCCAAGGTGTTCGGCATACATATCCCTGACCCAGTCGGGGTTTCAGCAGGTTTCGGGGTCATAGCTCAGTTGGGAGAGCGCTACAATGGCATTGTAGAGGTCGGCGGTTCGATTCCGCCTGGCTCCACCAGACAATCAAGGACGTTGAGGCGATATTGCTTCAGCGTCCTTTTTGTTTGGACATATCACTGCGGGAGACGCACGCTCAACATCTCTTCGTAGAAATCAAAATGAGTCAAAGCACACTCGCTTACCCTTGAAACTTTAAATAAAAAATGTTTAAGTATAAAATATATTAAGCTCCCGATACTATCTTGCGTCATGGAGGCTAGATGAGAATTGCCTGTCTGGGCGGTGGGCCTGCCGGCCTTTACTTCGCCATTTCGATGAAGCTTCGCGACCCATTGCATGACGTGACCGTGATCGAACGCAACAAGCCGGATGACACATTCGGCTGGGGTGTTGTGCTATCCGACGAGACGCTGGACAATCTTGCTGCCAATGACGCGGCAAGCGCCGCCGAAATCCGAAGCCATTTCGCTTACTGGGATGACATTGCGGTCTGGTTCAAGGGCACGCGGCAAGTCTCTACTGGTCACGGCTTTTGCGGTATTGGACGGATGAAGCTGTTGCAGATCCTGCAAGCCCGCGCTCGGGAGCTTGATGTGAACCTGCAATTTGAGGCCGATGTCGAGGACATTGACGCGTTGATGTCAGGCTACGATCTTGTCGTGGCTCCGGATGGCATCAACTCCAGGGCACGTACCCGGTTTGCTGAAGTCTTCAAACCCGATATTGATGTGCGCAAGTGCCGTTTCATCTGGCTCGGCACGCATCAGAAGTTTGACGACGCTTTCACGTTCATCTTCGAGGAAACCGAGCACGGCTGGGTGTGGGTTCACGCCTACCAGTTTGACGCTAGTACGGCAACTTTCCTTATCGAATGCTCGGAAGAAACGTTCCAGCGCTTTGGCTTTGAGCAGATGAGCCAGCAGGAATCGATTGCCACCTGCGAGCGAATATTCGCGAAGTATCTTGGCGGTCATAGGTTGATGACCAATGCCAAACATCTGCGCGGTTCGGCGTGGATCCGGTTTCCAAGGGTGCTTTGCGAGCGCTGGAGCCACGAGAACCTTGTGCTGATGGGGGATGCGGCGGCGAGCGCGCACTTCTCCATCGGGTCTGGGACCAAGCTGGCTCTGGAAAGCGCCATCGCGCTGGCACAATACCTGCACAGCGAGCCGGACATGGCTGCGGCCTTTGAGAAGTATGAAGATGCCCGTCGTCTGGAGGTTTTGCGCCTGCAATCGGCGGCACGCAATTCGCTGGAGTGGTTCGAAGATATTGAGCGGTACTTTGATCTTGATCCAGTGCAGTTCAATTATTCCCTGCTGACACGTTCGCAACGCATTAGCCACGAGAACCTGCGGTTGCGCGATCCTCAATGGATGGAACAAGCCGAGCACTGGTTTCAGATGCAAGCCGGGGTCAACAAGGATGCACCGGCACGTGTGCCGATGTTGGCGCCCTATCAGTTGCGCGGCATGAAACTGAAGAACCGCGTCGTGGTTTCGCCGATGGCGCAATACAAGGCGGTGGACGGTTGCCCGACCGACTGGCATCTGGTGCACTATGGTGAACGCGCAAAGGGCGGGGCAGGCATTGTCTACACCGAGATGACCTGCGTCAGCGCGCAAGGTCGCATCACGCCGGGCTGCCCCGGCCTCTATGCACCAGAGCATGAAGCGGCCTGGAAGCGCATCGTCGACTTTGTGCACACTGAGACAGACGCGAAGATCTGCTGCCAGATCGGTCATTCCGGCGCCAAGGGCTCTACCCGTATCGGCTGGGAAGGGATGGACCAACCACTGTCTGAGGGTAATTGGCCCCTGTTGGCAGCATCTGATATTGCCTGGTCAACCAACAACCAGACGCCCAAGCCGATGGATCGGGCAGACATGGACCGGGTGCGTGGTGAATTCGTTGCCGCTGCCGAAATGGCGGGACGCGCCGGGTTCGACATGATCGAGCTGCACTGCGCGCACGGCTACCTTCTGTCATCATTCATTACGCCGCTGGCAAATAATCGCACTGATGATTATGGCGGCACGCTGGAAAACCGGCTGCGCTATCCGCTGGAAGTGTTTGAGGCCATGCGTGCCGTGTGGCCGGATGACAAACCGTTCTCGATACGCATATCAGCCAATGACTGGATGGGCGAAGAGGGCATCACGCCGCAAGACGCGGTGGAGATTGCAAGGGCCTTCAAGCTTGCCGGAACCGACATCATTGACGTCTCGGCTGGTCAGACTTCAACACGGGCAAAGCCGGTCTACGGACGCATGTTTCAAACGCCGTTCTCCGATCGTATCCGCAACGAGGCCGGTATCGCAACCATGGCAGTGGGCAATATTTACGAAGCTGACCACGTTAACTCGATACTGATGGCGGGCCGGGCCGACCTTGTTTGTATTGGAAGGCCACACCTGGCCGATCCGTACTGGACGCTACATGCAGCAACGGGACTGGGAGATAGGCAAACTAACTGGCCGCAGCCCTATCTTGCAGGACGTGATCAGGCCTATCGGCTTGCTGAGCGCTCGACACAAACGGAGCAGGAGTTCAAGGTATGACCAACCTGTCCGGCAGACATGCACTGGTGACCGGCGGTGGCAGCGGGGTTGGTGCCGCCATTGCCAGGGCGCTTGCCAATGCAGGTGCGATAGTCACAATTACCGGGCGCAATGCGACGGCGCTCGAGGCCGTATGCAAAGGTCACCAGGGCATTCGTGGCATTGCCTGCGACGTGACCAACCTTACGGGACTTCGCGATGCCTTCAAGCAGGCCGTCGATGGCAACGGGCAAGTGCCAATTGTGGTCGCCAATGCCGGTATTGCCGAAAGCCAGCCATTCCACAAGATTCAAGCCGACGATTGGCAAAGGATGATCGACATAAACCTCACCGGCGTTTTCAATACCTTCAAGGCCGGACTTGAGCACATGGGTAATGC
>JBAUGO010000046.1:0-2947 GCA_049679775.1 Anderseniella sp. | reverse complement strand
ATGATTGTGTGACCATCTCCTTGTCCTGGGCAGAGGGTATCCTGAGCCAGTTCATGTGGCCATAACGGCCCATCATGACAACGTCCTCAACCAGAACCGGAAAGTTCCAGTCCACTTCTTCTGACTGGGGAACATAAGCGACAAGATTTTTTGCCAACGCCTGTTCTTCGCTCATGCCAAACATTTCGACCTTGCCTCTGGCCAGAGGTACAAAGCCCATGATGGCCTTGAACAAGGTGGATTTACCCGATCCATTAACGCCAACCAGCGCGCTGATGCTGCCGCGGGGCAACGAGAATGTGGCATCCCATAAGGCGGTGTGCCCGTTTCGATAGGTCACGGTTACGTCGTGTACGAGAAGGCCATCACTCTCTAGTGTTGGTGCCAACATTACTTCAAACCTTGTGCGATGGTTGATGCTGTTACCGTCAACAAGTCAAGGTAAGTGGGAACCGGACCGTCTGAGTTGGACAGGGAATCCACATATAATACGCCGCCATATACAGCTTCGGTTTCGCGGGCAACCTGTTGGGCGGCATCGGGTGAAATCGTGCTCTCGCTGAACACTACCTTTATGTTGTTGGCGCGAACTGCATCAATAACCTTACGCACCTGTTGTGGAGTGCCTTGCTGGTCGGCATTTATCGGCCACAGAAAGAGTTCCTTCAAATCGAAATCCCGAGCCAGATAGGAAAATGCCCCTTCGCTTGTGACCAGCCAGCGTTGATCAGCGTGAATATCGGCAAGTGCCGCACGGATTGGTGCGACACGAGCCTCAATCTGCGATTTGTAGTTTTCTGCATTGGCCAGATAGGCCGCAGAGTTATCAGGGTCCTGTGTCGCCATGGCCTTGGCAATGTTGTCCACGTAGGTTTTGGCATCTGTCGGGCTCATCCAGGCATGGGGATTGGGTTTTCCGGAATAGGGGCCTTCTACAATGCTCATGGGTTCAACACCGTCTGAAACGATGGCAGAAGGCACATCTGACAGGTTGGCGAGAAACTTCTCAAACCATTGCTCAAGATTAAGCCCGTTCCACAATACGAGCCCAGCGCCTTGCGCGTTGACAATGTCGCCAGGTGTCGGCTGGTAATTGTGTATCTCCGCCCCGGGCTTGGTAATTGACACAACGTCCGCCTTGTCACCCGCCACGTTTGCCGCCATGTCCGCGATAATTGTGAAGGTCGTGACAACTTTCAGCCGTGCGTTTGCATCCTGTGTTGGCAAACACGCGGACAGCAGAATGAGGCAGGCGATCAGGAGGAGTTTTGTTTTCATTTTTATAGCTTGCTGTAAATGCAAACTATTTGCAATAAGGATTTTTATTGTAACTGATTATCATATTGCTACTGTGCTGACATGACTGCCACACTCAAGACAACTGAACTGCTGGATGCCTTGCGAGGGGCGGGTGCGCGCATCACAAACCCGCGTAAGGTCATTATCCAGATCCTTGCTGAAAAGGGTGATGAACACCCTGATGCCATGGATATTTTCCGCCGTGCGATCAAGAAGGATGATCGCATTTCCCTGCCGACAGTGTATCGCACCCTGAAAATGCTTGAAGAGCATGGCGCCATACAAAAACATGCCTTTGTGGATGGCAGGTCTCGCTATGAACCTGCGGATGGGCCGCATCATGATCATCTCATTGATATGGACACAGGCGATGTGATTGAGTTTCAGTCTGAGCGCATTGAGCGGCTTCAGGAAGAGATTGCCCGTGAGCTTGGCTATGAGATTGTGCACCACAGACTGGAACTGTACGGCCGAAAAATGAAGAAGTAGTGATTTAAGAGACCGTGGCCAATTTGCAACACTTCTGAAAATAACGCAGCGGCATGACCATCGAGGCTTGAACCATGAGGCTGTCGATGGCTATGGTTTTCAGGAATATTAAAACTGATTCACTGATTTGACAGGCAGGAGTGCTCATGCGCGGCGTATCTTATTCCATTTCATCAGCTTTAATGGCAGTTGCCCTGATTTTCCCAGTCTCTGCCGAAGCTGCAACGCGCAATGGTCAAAAATGTGACAGCTTCCTGAATTGCCTGTTCGGCGGCATTGTCAACAATGGCAATAACTCAGGCTCGCGTGGCGCAACGATACCCCGTACCGGAGGTAATTATGGCCCAAGCACTCGCACCCTTATCAATTTTCCCGAAGGCTCCAAACAAAAGCCCGGCACAATCATCGTAGATACATCAGAGCGAAATCTCTATCTGGTGCAGCCAGGTGGCAAGGCTTACAAGTATCGTGTTGGTGTTGGCCGTGATGGTTTCCAGTGGTCCGGCACCGCAAAGATCTCACGCAAGGCTGAATGGCCAAGCTGGACGCCACCAAAAACCATGATCGAACGCGAGAAGAAGAAGGGCATCATTCTGCCGGCGCGCATGGAAGGTGGCCCGAACAATCCGCTTGGAGCACGCTCGCTTTACATTGGTTCATCCCTCTATCGCATTCACGGCAC
Organism: Anderseniella sp.; assembly: GCA_049679775.1. Classification (GTDB taxonomy): domain Bacteria; phylum Pseudomonadota; class Alphaproteobacteria; order Rhizobiales; family Aestuariivirgaceae; genus Anderseniella. Next base: position 477 of record JBAUGO010000046.1, on the reverse strand, counting down.
CAATAACCCTGCCTCTATCGGTGGGGCTGTGTCATCGGGATGTATTCGCCTGACCAATACAGACATTATTGACCTGCATCAGCGGGCAAGAGTTGGAGCCAAGGTGATCGTCCGCCGCTAGGCCGCCGATTACCAAAACAGTTTTTGCAGGGGCAGGCCATGGGGGGCCAGACCCCGGAACACCATGAGGGGGCTCTACGTGTTCCGGGGTCTTTTTTTCTGGGGCTTTTGTTTCGTTCATTTCTGGTCGCTGGACACGAACTGCGGCAGATGATTTATTGCACTGCAACAAACCGCCCCAATCCGAGAAGACCAGCATATGACAGGAAATCTACCCCCCACCCGGACATTGTACTTTGAGGACATGTCTGTTGGCATGTCGGAATCCTATTCCAAGGAAGTCAAATCATCCGACGTTATCGGGTTCGCTGAAATCTCCGGCGACCGCAACCCGATCCACCTTTCAGAACACTTCGC
>JBAUGO010000045.1:0-6724 GCA_049679775.1 Anderseniella sp. | reverse complement strand
CATGTAGGCAGTTGCACCATCAAGTAAAACTTGTTGCTCAACAGCCAGCAGGTTTTGATTACCAGCAAGAACAGTTGCCTCTGCCTGACGTGTGGCATTTTGCGTGCGAAAACCTTCGAAGACTGGCTGTGTCAACTGTATCTGGAAACCGCCTGGTACGAATTCACTCTTGCCAGACAGGGAGTTATCCTGCCAGGTCTTGCCCACATCAGCACTTGCCGAGACAGTCGGTCGCCAGCCTGACTTTGCCTGGGGTACCTGTTCGTCTGTGGCACGCTGACGGGCACGCTCTGCACCCAATTGCGGGTTGGTCGCATAGGCTTTCGCAAGAGCCGAAGCAATTGTTTCAGCTTTCGCAATGGAAGGCGTCGATATTGCCAAAAAAGTCGCGATTGAGACAGTTACCGCCCCCCGCAACATCCGTTCCAGCATTTGACATCTTCCAAAAAACACAACTTCACCCTTGTATATAACACACAACTGTTATGCGGACCTTATGGTTAATGAAGCACTAAAGCCGTGTCACGAAGCAATACACAAACAACACAAATCCACATAACAGCGGCAAAAAAATCTCTCACTACACGTAAATGGGTCTGAATGTCACAGATGACAAATTAAAGACGAAACTTGCGAGCCGCATTATGTGGATGGAATCAGTTCAAAATACGAACCCTGGTGAGGCTTTTTCAAAACCGGGCAGCGGACTAACGCTGGCATCAAAAGCAAATTGACCTGCAACCACTCCATCAGTCTTTATATAGACCATGGCCTTGGCATTATCTGTTGTTCCCATGATGGCAACCAATCGGCCTTTCTCAGCCAATTGTTCAAACAGGGTTTCCGGCACCTCTTCAACCCGTCCATTGATAATGATGACATTAAATGGCGCTTCACTCTTGTGCCCCTCTTTCAAGGCAGAATTGAAAACAGCCACATTACTCGCCTGTAGTCGCAAAAGGTTGTCATCGGCAGCTGCTGCCATTGTGGCATCGCTTTCAATTGCAACAACCAATTGGGCCATCTTTGACAAAACCGCTGACGAATACCCAGAACCACAACCAACATCGAGAACCGCGTCATCAGGTTTAATGGCAGCTGACTGCAAAAGGCGCGCAAATGCCATAGGTTCCATAAGATAGCGCTGACGACCATCAACACCCTTGGTCATTGGTACGTCCTCATCCATGTACGCAAGAGAACGCATCGCTTCGGGGACAAATAGTTCTCTTGGCACGCTGGACATGGCATCGATGATCGCACGATCCGTGATACCGTTGGGGCGAACCTGTGATTCAATCATGTTTTCGCGAACTGCTGAATAATTAATCATGCCTGTTCCTATCGCCACCCTGGCTCTTGGCCAATGGTCAAAAAATCTTCAGGCTTTGAATACCGGACTAACCTGCTCTCGCCAAGAGCGATTGTGCTGAACATGTGCATTAATCCTATCACCAAATAACGCGAATAGTTTTTGGATCATGCAAAGCAGTCGTTGTAACCGGCATCAGTGTTGTCTATAAGACGCTGCTCACAAACTAACATGTTTGTCACGAAGGCCTCGTGGGAGAGTGGTTATCCATCGGATTGCAAATCCGCTTACTCCGGTTCGATTCCGGACGAGGCCTCCAACTAATAATCCATGATTATTGTTTTTTGACTGTGTCATAATTGCAACAGTAGAAAACTATTTCACTCACTAGCCTCAAATCCGACAACAGCATAGGCAAGAGGCCACATAATTGCCCATTTGATCAAGACATTGGACTGGCTTGTGATCTGGCAAGCCTGTATTATCATATACTGTGACTACAAGAATTGGTTTTGGGGATTTACGTGCGCAGCTCTTACTGCATAATTGTTGCTCTGGTGCTGACAGGTTGCGCAGGCGGTCCCACATCGCAAGCCTTGCTGGAACCGCGTAAAATCGACATTGATTCAACCGCTGAACCAGCTGGTGGTGCCATTTCAAACCAAATCCAGCGTTTACAAGCCCAGACGGGTCCCAGTTACGTTACGCTTGTTGTTCATGAAGAAGAAAAACGCACAGGCGCGCGTGCCAACAATTCACCTGAGGCACTGACATCGGGCAGCGGCTTTGTAGTTTCTGATGGAATTGTCATGACCGCAGGCCATGTGGCAGTAAATGTCGGCAACGCTGTTGACGCGCGGGCATCAGATGGGCGCATTTACTCAGGCAAGGTTATTGCTGTTCGACCCGAAAACGACATGGCATTGATCAAGCTGCGCAACCTGAATACCAATGCTGTCACTCCTTCTGCTAAACACTGCATGGAACGCGGAGCGGCGGTATTTTCACTTGGCAAACCTCACGCACGAAACGATACCGCGCGCATTGGTTCTGTAAACTCCATGAGCTTTGGCCGCGCGGTCAGATATAGTGGCTTTGGGTACCCTGACGCGATTGAATTGCGCCTGGCGACCAAAAAAGGCGAATCAGGTGGCCCATTGTTCAATGACCAAGGGCAACTGACAGGTATGCTTGTCAGCACGCTTTCTGATGCAACCGGTAAACCCTTGAACCTTGCCCACGCAATCTCCACGCCAGCGCTGGCAAAGTTTTTGTGTACCAACACAACATGCACGGGAACCTGGGCAGACCTTGCCAGCAAGGAACCCAACAAGTGCCCATCAACATAATCGGCCGTCAGGTGCTGCCTTGATTGTTACGGCATCAAAACCGTAGAGCCTGTTGTCTTGCGACCTTCCAGATCCTTGTGGGCCTGCACTGCATCTGCGAGGTCATATTTCTGATTGACCTCAATCTTCACTGCACCTGACGCCACAACGTCAAACAGCTCAGCCATGTTTGCCTGCAAGGCGTCATCTGAGGCAACATAGGTCATCAATGTCGGCCGGGTAAGGTACAAAGACCCCTTGGCAGCAAGCACTCCAGTGTCAAAATCCTTCACCGGACCAGAGGCTGATCCAAAGCTCGCAAGCAATCCGCGAGGTTGCAAACTGTCCAGTGATGCCATCAAGGTAGACTGCCCCACACCATCATAGACAACCGGAACACCTTTGCCGTCAGTAAGCTCACGCACCCGCTCAGCAACATTTTCATAGGTGTAATTGATGACTTCATCGCACCCCAATGAGCGTGCCAGTTCTGCTTTTTCCGGAGAGCTGGTTGTTCCAATCACGCGAACCCCCAGATGCTTTGCCCACTGCACTGCAATCAGGCCAACACCACCAGCCACGGCATGCCACAAAATTGTGTCGCCCTTTTTGACCTGGTATGTTTCGCGCAGCAGGTAGCGCACAGTCATGCCTTTCAGCATCATTGCAGCCGCTGTCTCATCACTGATTGCGTCCGGCAATTTTCCAACGCGGTTTGCAGGCATGTTGCGAACCTGTGAATAGGCACCGATCGGCCCTGCTCCGTACGCAACGCGATCGCCTTCTTTCAGGCTTTCAACCCCGGAACCAACGGCTTCAACCACGCCAGCCGCCTCAAGCCCGATGCCACTTGGAAGCGGCAATGGATACGCACCAGAACGATGATATGTGTCGATATAGTTCAAGCCGATTGCAGTATGGCGTATGCGAACCTGACCTTTTTCAGGAGCTTCAAGGTTGATGTCTTCATACTTCATGACATCTGGCGCACCAGCCTCGTGTATCTTGATGGCTTTCATATTCTGTCTCCTGATAAATTATTTCACGTTCTGGCTGATGTCAGTCGTGCATGAGTTTGCGCATGATATCGACCAATCTGTCCCACCCGATTTCTTCCAGCGGAATAATTCGCACATCAAGAACAGCAGCCTTGCCCATCAGCGCTTCATATCGCGCCTGCCCCCGATCCTCATCATAAAGGTCTGTGGTCACCAGAACACCCACACGCTCACCGGGTTGGCCAAAATGATCTGCAAGATTGTCGGCTTCATGCACAGCCTCCATCATGCGAGAGCGATGCTTGCGATCACTTGAGCTCAAGCTTGAGCGTAGCGCCTTGCAGGATACAAACCCCAGTTTCTCGCCTTTTCGGAAAATCAGATCAATTTCATTTTCGCCGGAATAGCCTTTCACATCCCATCCAACCAGTTGCGAATAGGATGCTTCATCGGCACCAGCTTCCATGGCAGCCAACCAGGCAAGCTCTTCCAGCCATCCACCGGTTAAAAACCGACGAGCATCCATACCTTCCAGATCAAACCTGTCCGAATCCTGGCGCAAAATGCCGTGTTCGCACATATTGCTGAAGAGAAACTCAAAATCAGGTTCCTCCCCAGGCTGATCCGCTTTTGTTTGTTTCTCTATCCTGGCCCCTAGCAAATCATCACGCATGATCTCGAAAGCTGGATAATTGTGCTCAATCGCCATGGTTAAATCTCGACGACGATTTGCCAATTCCTGATCCCCACCATCCCCTTTCAGGAATGCAGAGCGAGCTAACAGAATTTCATGAATAGACGGCATGTCGGAATTCTAATCTATTGTCTTGCGTCACAGGAGAAGAAAATCATAATCCGATCTTTAATCAACTTCCATAGGCGCTACAAGAATTGACATATGTCCTTAATCCCTCAGTAGAGAAAGTTTCCGCACCTCCAATCTCGGAGTCAGCGGAGTGGTTGAAAGGAAACCGCTCTAACTTGCCAGCCATAAATCTGTCGCAAGCTGTTCCGAGCTATCCGCCAGCGCCAGAGCTTGCTGCCCATACCGCAAGCTGCCTGATCGACAATAGTGCCAATCTTTACACTGACATATTGGGTACACCTGAACTGCGATCAGAGCTGGCCTCAAACATGAGCCAGGCTTATGCAGGCACTGTCAGGGCTGAAGATGTTGCCATCACAGCCGGCTGTAATCAGGCTTTTTGCTCTGTCATTCAGTCTATAGCCGGCAAAGGTGATAACATAATTTTGACCAGCCCGTGGTACTTCAACCACCAGATGTGGCTCAATATGCAAGGCATTGAAATTCGCACTATCTCGGCCATGAAAGATGGTAGTGCCCTGCCCGACCCTGCTGATCTTGCAACCGTTTGCGATGATCGCACGCGGGCGCTGATCCTGATCAGTCCCAACAACCCGACGGGAGCTATCTATCCCCCAAGCCTGATTGACAGATTTTTTGACACCTGCAAATCGCACAAGATCGCTCTGGTGCTTGATGAAACATACAAGGATTTTCTGGATGCCGGTTCGCCGCCACACAACCTCTTTCAACGACCTGACTGGCGTGACACCTTTATTCAGCTCTACTCCTTCTCAAAGGTCTACGCCTTGACCGGCTCACGCGTGGGATCAGCCATAGCTGGACCCGCACTTATCGAAGCGATGGAAAAAGTTATTGATTGCATAGCCATCTGCGCGCCCCACTCGGGCCAAAAAGCGGCTCTTTTCGGGCTTCAGCATCTCGAAGCCTGGAAGCAATCAAAGCGTGAACTCATGAATACCAGGCTTGTTGCAATGCAGACCGCTTTTGCCCGTCACGCCCCCATGTACAAAATAATGAGCAGCGGCGCCTTCTTTGCTTACCTGCAACATCCCTTCATAAATCATCCTGCAAAAGATATTGCAAAGGCACTTGCACAACAATCAGGCGTACTTACACTACCTGGAACAATGTTTGGACGAGATCAGGATAGATTTTTGCGACTGGCATTTGCTAATGTTGAAGCAGACTATATGGAAGATGCTGCCAAACGGCTGGCGGCATTCTCTCCAGAATGATCCTATATGACCGCAGGCAGGCGGGACGAATGGACGAAATATGAGCTTTCAGGTCAAGATTTGGGGGGCACGTGGGTCAATCCCGGTGGCCAGTCCCGATCATATGAAATTTGGCGGCTCAACCGCCTGTGTCGAGTTGGACATTAACGGCCACAAGGTCATCATAGATGCAGGTTCTGGCATTCGTGAACTTGGCATGGAGATCATGGAAAAAGGCATCGCTTGCGCGCACCTTCTCATTTCGCATGGACACTATGACCACGTTATGGGACTGCCATTTTTCTACCCCGTATATAAAACGGACATGCAACTTGATATCTGGTCAGGCCACACCAATGGCAACCCGTGCACACGCAATATTATCGCAGGTTTCATGCAAGAGCCTTATCTGCCGGTCAATCTGGACTTGATGCACGCCAATATGGTGTTTCACGACATCAAGGAAGCAGAGCAAATAGACCTTGGTAATGGTATCAGCGCGACAACTTGCTCAACCAACCATCCTGGCGGTTGCCTTGCCTGGCGCGTCACTGACGGCAGCAAGTCGGTTGTTTACTGGTCTGATCATGAACACGGCGACAAATCAATTGATGACAAACTCACCGCTTTTTCAAAGGATGCAGATATCCTTCTCTATGATGCAATGTACACTGATAAGGAATATCCATCCAAAGTCGGCTTTGGACACTCAACATGGCGAAAAGCTTGTGAATTTGCAGCTTCCGCCAATGCAAAACAACTTTTGCTGTTCCACCATTCACCTGAGCGGACCGACAGACAGATGGAAGCAATTGAAGCCGAGGCCGCCAAGATTTTCCCCGGCACGCGCGCCGCTCACGAAGGTCAAATCATCAAGCTGAGCTAATTCGCACAAGGGTTGATGTCATGACTTGACTGGCAAGCGATGACAGGTAAATGCTCAACCCACAACTTTTCCGACTGTAAAGACTTGAAACCCTGTGCGTTCACAGGCATACACCGAAATAGCTGGTGGTGAGGAGACATGGCCGAGTGGTCGAAGG
>JBAUGO010000044.1:0-13091 GCA_049679775.1 Anderseniella sp. | reverse complement strand
GTTTTAATCAGGCCCGATGCCAATCCCTGATCATCATCGAGCAGGACTTTCAAAATATGTAATGGAGAAAACTGCTGGTGATTTTCGCGCAGCGCCAGGTTTTGCGCAGCTTGAACGAAGCCTTGTGCACGCTCAGTATACTTCTCAAAATCCATTTCAACCTCACTTTGCGGCATATCCCGACGTCAGCCCAATCAATATGGCGCTGAACCGGGTATCCGGCTTACTGGTTCACATCTGTGTCAAATACCCGGAGAGGATCAGCTTGAAGGTATCGCTGTCAGCCAATACCGAAACAAACTGAATCTCACGAGACGTTACTACTGAGATATAGGAAGGATTTTGCGGTTAACAAGTTTGCGAGATCATAAACATGACGGGACTAGTAACCAGCTTCGTAAGCTGGCGCCCGCGTTCAACCATCATGACTATAATATTAGTGCGAAAAGAAGCTCTACCCTGACAATCAGTCAGGGTCAGAGATAGGCTGTGGGTGCATTGTCAACTCACGCAGCGCTGGCATCTTCAGCTGGCTCGACCGCGTCAGCGCCGGCATCCTCACCAACTGCATCCACTGCAACTGGCTTGCGCTTGCGAGGTCTGGCCTGACGCTTTGGTTTGTCTTCTGCTTCAACAGCATCAACTGATACTTCAGGTGTTTCACGCATCAGAAAATCCGGGGCCTGAGATTGCCAGCCATTATCCTGGTCAGCATTATTCTCGTCTTCTGACCCGTCATTATGGCGTGCATTGTTAGCATTTCCACCTGCAGACACATGATCACCACCGCGGCCGCGACTATCTTGATTGCGATGGCGACGATTATTACGACCTTCATTGCGGTTATTGCGAGCGTTATTGTCACCCTCGGAAGTATCGGCCGTGTCCGCAGCATCGTCAGAATGCGCGGATGATGAAGCAACATCAGCATCATTATCGCTCTCGTCGCCATCATCCTGACTTTGATGATTTTGTTGAGATTGCCGTTCCTGATTGGCTTGCTGACTTGCTGCTTGTGCAGATGCGACAATGCGCAAATAGTGTTCTGCATGCTGGTAATAGTTTTCAGCGTTCACATTCTCACCGGACGACACCGCATCACGCGCCAATTGCAGATATTTTTCTGCGATGGTTTGAGCATTGCCGCGTACCTTCACATCAGGTCCATTGCTTTCATAAACACGGTTCAGGGGATTTGACTGGCGTCCGCCACCACCGCCACCACCACTGCCACCACCGCCACGATTGCTACCGCCACGTCCTCTGGACCTGTATTTGTTATTCTGCCCTTGTCTCATTCGGTCATTTCACCTGAAATAATGTTCAACCTGATCCTGCGGACACCAACTGGTATCAGCTGAATTTCTCAAACCCGCATCAAAGCGTATGGCGCTATATGCCCCTGCAATCAATAAAGCCCCTGAATGCGCTAAATCGCCATCAATCCAATACAACACCAGTGAAGCCTGATTGCTTTGAAACTCAGCAGGTTCAATGTGCCTTGACAAGATACGTGCTCACTCAAGAGCACCAGCGACTGTTCGCTTCGTAAAGCCGTTAGGTCCAAACCAGCATTGGTAATTGACCCATTGCGACTTTCCTGAAAAGAAAATAGCCGCTCACGCCACCCATTCCAAGTACTTTCTTTCAACTTCCCAAGACTATTATGAATGACGGAAGTGGGCGCATCTGATAATCCCGGCAAGATCAGGCCTCATTGCATCACTGCGGGTATCAAGAACAAGACCATAGCATTGCGCAATAGCTCCCACTTCATCTTGTTGCCCCTGGCCAAACTCAACAATCACATGACCTTCTGGTTTCAGAAATCTGGAACAATCACGAAAGATTTCACGATAGGGCAATAATCCATCATCTCCACCATCCAGTGCAAGCACCGGATCATGATCTCGCACTTCCCGCGAGAGTTCCACCACTTCTGCCGCAGGAATATAGGGCGGGTTGGATACGATAAGATCGAATGGTCCCATCACCCCGTCAAACCAATTGCCAGTGGTAAATTTCATTCGGCCCGAAACACCGTGAGCCATTGCGTTTTGCTTTGCAATGACCAGAGATTCATCGGATATATCTGTTGCCCAGCCCGATGCGTCAGCTCGCTCACCAAGAAGGGTGATAATGATGGCTCCCGTGCCCGTGCCAAGGTCAAGAATTTCTGGTGATGGAATATCTGAGATGGCACAAAGTGCAGCCTCAACCAGAATTTCAGTATCAGGCCTCGGATCAAGCGTAGCTGGCGAGACTTGAAACCGGCGGCCATAAAACTCCTTGTACCCCAACAACCTTGATACCGGCTCTCCATTTATACGCCGCTGCAACAGCTTCTCGATTGCATCATGCTGAGCAGTAGTAACCACTGCCTCCGGTCGAGCTATCAGATCAATCTCGGTAAGGCCTGTCACAAACATAAGTATCAGGCGGGCATCCAGCATGGCCGTATCACTACCAGCCTCACGCAAACGCACCGCCATCTCGCGCAGCAAACGGCCCGCCTCAAGCGGCATGTTCTTCCCCGCTTGCCGACAAAAGACTGGCTTGATGATCGGCAACCAGCGCATCCACAAGCTCACCAAGCTCGTCACCGGCAACGATCTGTTCAAGCTTGTAAAGCGTCAGGTTAATGCGGTGATCACTGACCCTGCCTTGGGGATAGTTGTATGTACGAATACGCTCGGAACGATCACCTGAACCGACCTGACCCTTGCGAGCATCTGACCTTGCCTGATCCGCCTTGGTGCGTTCCATGTCATAGAGCCGTGCAAGTAGCTCCTTCATCGCGCTGGCGCGATTTTGATGTTGTGACTTTTCCGCGCGGACAACAACAATACCAGACGGTATATGGGTGATACGGACAGCTGAATCGGTTGTGTTCACATGCTGCCCGCCTGAACCTGATGCGCGCATCGTATCAATACGGATGTCTTCATTGCGAACCTCAACATCAACCTCTTCCGCTTCAGGTAAAACTGCGACAGTGGCAGCTGATGTGTGAATGCGTCCTTGCGCTTCTGTTTCAGGCACTCGCTGAACGCGGTGCACTCCAGACTCAAACTTGAGCTTTGCATAAACACCGGCACCTGAAATGCTGGCAATTATTTCCTTGTAACCTCCAAGTTCAGCTTCGCTGGCAGACATGATCTCAACCTTCCAGCCATTAAGTTGAGAATAACGCTGATACATGCGGAACAAATCACCGGCAAACAGAGCAGCCTCATCGCCACCCGTTCCCGCTCGAATTTCCACAATGACATTGCGTTGGTCAGCAGCATCTTTCGGTAACAGCTCCAGACGCAATTGATGTTCAAGTTCTTCCAACCGTTTTTCCAGACCGTCCTGCTCAGAGCGTGCCAACTCGACCATATCGCGTTCACCTGACTTGAGCATTTCCTCAACCCCGGCAAGTTCTTCTAGAGTAGAGCGAACATCCCGAATGACTTTTACAGTGGGTTCAAGCTCTGCATATTCTTTGGACAAGCGAACGAAATCGTCTCCCGCAACACCGGAGCCGAGCTCAGCCTCGATGGAGCTGAAACGCTGTAAAATCTTGTCTATCTGTGGGCTATCTGAAAGGGCCATGATGACGCTGATATACAGACCTGTCGCTCAGACTTCCAGACCTTAAAGTAAATGGCCCGCCAGCATAAATACTGGCAGGCCCGTAAAACATGAAATCCGATAGCAGGAATTAACTGCCCTTGTTCATCAACGTGTTTATATCCAGCGTTCTATTGACTAGAATTTGACCCGGATTGCCAAGATTACCCCACGGTTTTCCATCGATTTCAAAACTCAACAATCCACCATCTCTGGCAATGACAACAAGACCTTCCTGGTTTGGCACCCGGAATCTGTCACCTTCCATCAGTGTTTCAGTGATAATCGCCTTGCCCTTGCCGTCCTCAATGCGCACCCATACAGGAGCGGTTGCTTTCAGAACCAGACGAGCATCGGTATTATTAGCGCCGAAAATACGGCCCTGACCATCAATCTTGACCGGCTTTTCAATCGCTTCAACAGGCTTGGCAGTGGCAGTGGTTATGCTGTCTATTTCACCCGTTATGCGGCCATCACTGGCGATCAGCTTGTCAAGACCACCAAGATCATTGGCCGCCTTGTCAGCCTCAGCTGCCAGCAATGCGCCAATGGGGTCGACAGCAGGATCAATCTCGGCAACCAGCTGAGACGCCTCAGGCAAAGGCTGCTCAGTTGTTTCAGTCTGGGCTGAAATTGTCGTGTTCACTCCGTTTACAACGGCACCGGAACCTTCTCCCGTGGCAATCTGTTCTTGAGCTGGTGTGTTGGCGCCGGGAAACAGTGCATAGGAAGCACTGCCAAAAAGCACCATCGCAAGGCATATGGAAGCAACAACACCACCGCCACCCTTGGTGACTCCTTCGGCCATTTCCTTGATCCGGCGCGCGAGGGGGAACTCAATGATGCGAGCACTGCCCAAGGCTGAAGGTTGCTTGGAATTACCCGATTTTGCTGCGGTCTGTTTGGGGATCACCTGGGCATAATGCATCATCATGGGTTGCGGATCAAAACCGAGAAACTCTGCATAGGCACCAACCATGCCAATTGCATCAGACCGATGCGGCATGCGGGTCAGGTCACCACGCTCGATGGCATCAAGATGAATGGGATGTACCTTGATCGCTTGTGCGACATCACGCAGGTTGACCTTGCGCCGTTCACGCTCACGCTGCAGAAACCAACCGGCTTCACCTGCAGGATCCTTGGATCCATCCGGTTTGGACCGATAATTCTGGAAATCGTTTTCAAAACCGCCGTGCGTATGCTGGTTCATCGCCGGGTTACTCCTGCTTGATCCAGTTGTCACTTCGTGGGCTCTTGACAGTCAAAAAATAAAACCGTCGCAACTCATACTGACAACCAGGACATTCCAGACTTGCGCTATACACTAGCGAAAGCCCATGACTACTAACTCCACACAATGACAAAACAGGGTTAGCAATTGATGAATGGCTGGGAGAAAATTTGAACTACCGCACTAAAGCGGAATCTGATGCTGACGCGCAAAAGCTACCAATTCTTCCCGCAAGGATGATTTCTCACTTTTCATGCGATCGCGCAGAAATTCACCGGCCCTGGTAGAATCCAGTTTCAATAGCATTTGTTTAACCGGACCAATTGAGGTCGGAGCCATTGAAATCGAGCGGATGCCGAGCGCGATCAGTGCCAGTGCTTCAATGGGGTTTCCAGCCATTTCCCCGCATACGGTCAGTTGCGTCGAATGACGCTCACAGGCTTCACGCACAGTATCCAGAACACTTAAAGCAGCTGGCGATAGCACATCATACCGACGCGCGAGCTTCGGGTGCTCCCGATCAGCAGCAAAGATGAACTGCATCAGATCATTGGAGCCAATCGAAATAAAATCAGCATGTGGTAACAGCTGGTCAAGCTGCCATAGCAAGGCAGGCACTTCCAGCATGGCGCCAATCTTGATGTCTCGCGGCAGGGTATAACCACGATCCGACAGAAACTTTCGTTCGCTTTCAACATACTCACAAGCCCGTAGAAACTCTGAAGTTTCGGAAATCATCGGGAACATGATCCGCAAAACCTTGCCACCCGCAGCCGATATAAGTGCTCGCAATTGCACCTTCAAAAGCGCAGGCCGATCCAGTGACATCCTGATGGCCCGCCAGCCGATTGCAGGGTTGTCTTCCTTGACCGTATTCAGATATGGCAGCACCTTGTCGGAGCCTATATCCAGTGTGCGAAACACAACGGGCGACTCACCAACAGCATCATTGATACTTTCATAAAACCGCTTTTGTTCGCTGAACCGTGGCAAGCGACGAGCCAGCATGAAATGCAGCTCTGTTCTGAACAATCCAATACCTTGCGCCCCAGTTGCTTCGATGTTTGGCAGGTCGACGAGCAGGCCTGCATTGATCGACATGTCTACATGATAGCCATCAAGCGTTACCGCATCGCGCGAGCGCAGTTTGGCATACTGTTCCTGGCGCCTGGCATATAGCCTGACCTTTTCAGAATAGACCGCCTGAACTTCCTGGGAAGGGCGCACAAATACATCACCAGCCCCACCATCGACGATTATTTCCTGGCCATCTTCCACAAGGTCTGAAATCGAATTGACGGACCCGACTGTCGTGACACCCAGCGCACGCGCCACAATCGCCACATGAGATGTAGCCCCCACATGTTCCAGCACAAGACCGCGCAAGCGCGAGCGATCATAATCCAGAAGTTCAGCAGGCCCCATCGTGCGTGCCACAATTATGGAATCCTTGGGCAGGTCCGTCAGCGATGCCTTGTCCATGGTGCCTGTGAGGATGCGCAGCAATCGATTGGCAATATCATCAAGATCATGCAGGCGTTCGCGCAAATATGGATCAGCCTGACGCGCCAGACGTGCACGTGTATCTGACTGAACCTTCTCAACGGCAGCTTCGGCCGTCAGACCGGTTGCAACCGCCTCGCGCAACTTGCGCAACCAGCCCCGGTCACGTGCAAACATGCGAACAGTTTCCAGCACATCTTCAAAATCAGCATTGACCTTGTCAACACGTCCATCAGCAAGGCCATCCACTTGCGCTTGCAGTACAGATACCGCACTGTCGAGCCGTTCGCGCTCTGCATCAACGTCTTCTGCAATAAAACGTGTAACAATTACGCGCGGCTCGTGCAGGACCACATGACCAAGCGCAACCCCATCTACCAGCCCTTCAGCTTTCAGGTGAAATGATCCTACCGGGTTGTTGCTTGACCCTGCTGATGCAAGTTGTTCCTGAACATCAGGTGTTGCGATAACCTCTGCCAACACCATGGCAACTGTTTGCAGGGCTTCTTCTTCTTCATCTGTATAACCGCGCTTGACCTGATTCTGCACCACGAGCACACCGGTCACGACCCCATGACGCAGGATTGGCACACCCAGAAAAGATGAGTAAATCTCTTCACCGGTTTCTGGCAGATATTTGAATGCCGGGTGTGCTTGTGCGTCTGATAGCAATAATGGTTCTGCCTCATGGGCAATGAAACCCACCAGACCTTCACCCATTTTCAGAGTTGATTTGTGAACGGCAGCAGGCTTGAGACCCTCAGTGGCAAACAGCTCCAGATCGTTGTGGCTTGGCCGCCTGACATAGATCGAGCACACCTCGGCCACCATATTGGCCGCGATCAGCGAAACAATCTTGTCGAGCCTTGCTTGAGCTGCTTCCGGCCTTGCCATGACCTCGCGCATGCGTCTGAGCAAAACTCGCGGGCCTTGGACTTGAAATACCATCAGCTCGCTGCCTCACCCTTCAGCTGCTTTCGCCAGAAAAAAATCATCATGCCACTCAATCGCAAACTTTATGCGTCAACTTTATCCATGCCATAGGCTTCATGCAAAACACGCACAGCCAGCTCAGTATAATCTTCATCAATCAACACTGAAATCTTGATTTCAGACGTTGTGATTGCCTGAATATTGATGCCCTTTTCAGCAAGCGTCTTGAACATCAGTGCTGCCACACCTGCATGACTTCTCATACCGATACCAATTACAGATACCTTTGCAACACCCTTGGCAGCTTCCAGTTCGGCAAAACCTATAGTGTCCTTTGCCTTTTCAAGCACTGACAAAGCGCGTTCCACATCCTTGGTGGCAACAGTGAACGTGATATTGGCTGTCGCGCCATCAGATGACACGTTCTGTACGATCATGTCGACACTGACACCTGCTTCAGCAAGTGGACCAAATACGGCTGCCGATACACCGGGCTTGTCCTTCACACGGCGAATTGAAACTTTTGCCTCATCGCGTGAGTATGCGATGCCACTGACAACCTGCTGTTCCACAATATCCTCCTCATCACAGACCAGTGTGCCGGGGCCTGTTCCATCATCACGGTTCTGGTTATCACTATCAGGACTTTCAAAACTCGAACGTACCTGCAATGGAACCTTGTAGACCATTGCAAGCTCTACTGATCGTGTCTGCAAAACCTTTGCACCTAGCGAGGCGAGTTCAAGCATTTCTTCATAGGAGATGCGATCAACCTTGCGTGCCTTGGGTTCAATGCGCGGATCAGTCGTATAAACCCCATCCACATCTGTATAGATATCACACTTGGCACCAAGTGCAGCAGCAAGCGCAACAGCGCTTGTGTCTGATCCGCCTCGACCAAGCGTCGTTATACGTCCTTCATCAGAAACACCCTGGAAACCTGCCATCACAGCAATCTCGCCTGCTTCCAGACCAGAGATCATTTGAGCACATTCTGCTTCAAGTATCCGGGCTGATCCATGCACATGGCTGGTCTTTAGTGGCACTTGCCATCCTGCCCATGACCGTGCCTTGAACCCCATGGACTGCAAAACTATCGCCAGTAGCCCCGCCGTAATCTGTTCACCGGAAGCAACGACAGCGTCGTACTCCTTCATGTCGGTTACGACACTATTGGCACCACCAGTTGCTGATGCCTCATTAACCCAGCCAACCAGCCTGTCCGTTGTGCCAGACATCGCCGACACAACAACAGCCACCTGATGGCCAGCTTTGACCTCACGCGACACATGGCGAGCAACGTTGCGGATGCGCTCGACATCTGCAACAGAAGTTCCACCAAATTTTAGTACCAGCCGGCCCACTTTTAACCTGCCCCATAAACAAAAAAATTACGCCAATGCAAAAGCTGCGCTCTGCCAGTGCCATCGATTGATCTGAATTAACGGCTTTTCTCGTTAACCGCGACAATCTCTTACTCGTAAACACTGCCAAAGTGCAATATTGAGATGATGTAATATATTTGTGCTCATTCGTGACCAACTGCTGGAACAACCATGACCCAAACAGAAACCCTCGCTACAAACCGCAATATATCGGTAGACCCTGCCGAGGTAGAACGGTTTTCAGCCATGGCAGCGGAATGGTGGAATCCGAACGGCAAATTCGCTGTATTGCACAAGTTCAACCCGGTCAGGCTGGATTATATTCGCGAACAGGTGACAGCGAGAATGCGTATTGATCCGCATCAACGCACGCCATTTGAGGGTCTGTCGTTTCTGGATATCGGCTGCGGTGGTGGTTTGTTGTCCGAGCCCATGGCACGTTTGGGCGGCAAGGTCACAGGGGTTGACCCATCTGAAAAGAACATAAAGACCGCTACTGTTCATGCAGCAGAAGTTGGCCTAGACATCAATTACCGCGCGACCACAGCAGAGCAACTGGCCGAAGAAGGTGCGAGATTTGACGTAATCCTGAATATGGAAGTCATCGAGCACGTCAAGGAGCCTGCCCGTTTCACCGCAACCTGTACTTCCATGTTGAAGCCCGGCGGCATCATGTTTGTCGCCACCCTCAATCGCACACTCAAATCCTTCGGACTTGCCATCATTGGCGCTGAGTATGTGCTTGGCTGGTTGCCAAAAGGCACACACCAGTGGGAAAAATTCATCAAGCCGGAAGAATTGCACGCATGGCTCAAGGCGGCTGACACGCCAGCGCTTGAAACAGTTGGAGTCACTTACTCGCCATTGTCCAATACCTGGAGAAAAGCCCGTGACACAGATGTCAACTATATGATCGTGTCGCAGAAGCTCGAGGCTTAGCTTTTTTCTCCAGCAGAATTCATACTTGCCAAACGGGGATAGAGACTAATTGCCTTCTTCCGGAAGATTGGGCAACGGCAGCACATCAATTCCCTCATCATGCAGCTCGCGCGCATCCTGAACCGAGGCTTCCCCATAAATGCCGCGTGGGGCTTCCTCACCATAGTGAATACGGCGGGCTTCTTCAGCAAACTTGTCCCCTACATAGTCGGCATTTTGCTTCACGTGCTGCTTAAGCTTGCGAACCATCTCGACCATGGCCTGCGCTTTTGTGTCCATGGGCGCATGAAGTGCTGTTCCGGCGGGTTCATTGCGATTGCTCCTGGCAGGTACGCCAGGTGTCATCAGCGCCTTGGATACCTTTAAACTATTGCACTGCGGGCAACTCACAAGCCCCTGCTTCACTTGCCGGTCGAACCCTTCCGAGTTGGCAAACCAGCCGTCAAACTCGTGCTCGGCCTCGCATATGAGGTTGTACCTGATCATTCAGCTGCAGCTCTTTGGCTGGTGGTTTGCAAATCTATATCCCGGTCATGCGTCAGGGCAGGCACGCGACTGCGCACCTCTTGTACCAGAGCCGGATCAATCTCGGCCATCACAATTGAAGAACTATCTTCACCAGCATCCGCAAGCACATCACCCCACGGCGAAACAATCAGGCTGTGACCATAGGTCTTGCGGCCTTCTTCATGCGTACCTGACTGAGCAGGAGCAAAAACAAAACACCCCGTTTCAATAGCGCGTGCACGCAACAACACATGCCAGTGTGCCTTGCCGGTTGGGACCGTAAAGGCGGCAGGTACCGAAATAAAACTGCACTCCGCTTTGGCCAGCATGCGATAAAGGTAGGCAAAACGCACATCATAACAAATCGTCATGCCAAGCTTGCCCCACGGCAGGTCAGCCGTTACGGCCTTGTTACCCGAAGCAAAGGTTTCAGATTCGCGGTAACTCTCACCACCGGGCAAATCAACATCGAACATATGCACCTTGTCATAGCGCGCCATGACACCACCATCAGGGCCAAACAGGAGTGAACGGTTGGCAAGCTTGCCGCCACCTGCCTGAACACCAAGAGATCCGGCCAGAAGGTACTTGCCTGTTTCAATGGCGAGTTGTGAAAATCGTGCAGCATTGATGCAGTCTTCTTCAGCCTGCACCTTGGCGGCAACCGTGGATCTGGGCCGGTCAATGATATTGGTCATTTCCGGTGTCATGATCAGGTCAGCACCCTCAATAGCCGCCTTGCGGATCAGCCCTGTTACCGTTTCCACGTTGGCTTGCGGATCACGGCCAGAGCACATCTGAATGCAGGCTGCCTTGAAAGTGCTAGTCATGAGCTGATCATCCTCTCAAAAGCTTGTCCAGTTTGCCTGCATGTTCAAGTGCGTGAAGATCATCGCAACCACCAACATGGGTATCACCAATAAATATTTGCGGCACGGTATGCTTTCCACCGGCACGTTTTGTCATGTCAGCGCGTTTGGCTGGAGCAAATGTAACGTCAATTTCCTCAAACTTGACACCCTTGCGGTTCAAAAGATTTTTAGCCGCATGACAGTAGGGACACAGCTTTGTCGCATAGACAGTAACTGACTTCATTTATAGCAGACTTTCTGTTCTGGTGAAATCCATTGCACTAGATATGATATCAGTTCTCATGGCTGACAAGCGCAAAAACGAGCACATCAACGTTACTTGCACCTGCCTCTGCTATGGCATTGGCACACTCGCTGGCAGTTGAACCAGACGTCATCACATCATCTACCAGGACAACTCTCCTGCCCAGAACCAGCGGTACCAGGGCATCTTCCACAGCAAATGCGCCTTTCACGTTTCGTCCCCGCTGCTTACCGTCCAGTCCCACCTGAGAGCGCGTATTGCGTAGTCTGCTTACCAGGGCAGGTTCGCAAGCAACATCGATTGACCTGGCAATTTCATTTGCCAGTAGCGCAGATTGATTATAGCGCCTAGACCAGAGCCGCCATCGATGCAACGGAACCGGCGCAATAATATCGGCATCACCCAGAATGTCTCGCCCAGCATGTACCATCATGGCTGCCATGGAACTTACAACTTCGTGTCGATCGCGATATTTCAGCGAATGCACCAGATGTTGGGAGCGCTCATTGAACAAAACGGCACCACGCGCCCTGTTCCATTTTGGTGGTTCTGAAATGGCCCGTGCCGACACCGCACCTTCACCGGCATCAAACGTCATTGGCGCACCATAGACATCACACACTGGTCTCGACACAACATCCAGGCCTTGCCAACAGGAGGCACATAGACCACCTCCATCTGCCACACGCGTCTCGCAAACCGGACAATTGACCGGCAGCAGGAGATCAACCACATCGCGTGTCACACGTCTGGCAATGTTCGGCAAAGCTGTATTTAACCATTTCATGCCAGCAATTGTGCAATCACTGCCTGAAATCATCAATTGAATAGTTGCACTTTGAAACCCTGTTTGACTATTTGGTGGGCATGAACAAACCGCCTGGCCCTGACAATCTGCTTTTTGATGAACCTGCCCTGCAGCGCAACCTGTCGAGAGCTCGAGCGCAAGGTCAATTACCCTCATTCCTCGATGACATCACCGCTCGCGATCTGGCTGATAATTTTTCCACCATCGCGCGCCGATTTCACAAGATTGCTGTCATTGCCCATGATCCATCCATTCTCCTTGAAGCCATAAATCAGAGCCAAAGCTCAACGGCTGCTGTTACCAGCCTGTCACCCATCTCAACAGGCGGACTTTTTCTCAATGCCCCAGGGCTGACCCCGGAATCCTTCGACTGTATTTTTGTCTGCGGTGGCCTTGAATGGGTGAATGATCTGCCTGGTTGCCTGGTCCAACTGCGTCAGGCCCTGGTTCCTGACGGCGTGTTGCTGGCCGGCATGCTGGGTGGGGAAACTTTCACCGAACTGCGCCAGTCCTGGCTTCATGCTGATACCGAGATCAGCAATGGTGTGTCACCGCGTGTCGCTCCGTTTTGTGACGTGAGAGATGCTGGCTCGCTCTTGCAGCGGGCAGGTTTTGCCTTGCCTGTAGTTGATACCGATCGGTTGAGTGTGCGCTATGACAACGCTTTGGCACTCATGACAGAATTGAAATCGCTTGGTCTTGCCAATGCGATTGCACAGCGACGACACTCACTCACCACACCGGCTGCACTGGCTGCTGCGTGTGCGCACTATGACACGACCTGGCAGGACGACGATGGACGCGTGCGCGCCACGATCCAGATCATTTACCTCACCGGATGGGCTCCTGATGCAAGCCAACAGCAACCCTTAAAACCAGGTTCGGCCAGGACCCGTCTGGCGGATGCGCTGAAAGTACATGAGAGAAAGCTACCAAGGAACTAGCAGGCACATATGCCCATCATGACCCTAGAAGGGTGCCACCAATAACAACCAGTGTTGTGGCGATTGCTGCCGACATACCAAGCACCAGCACACCATAATCCCGCATC
>JBAUGO010000043.1:0-3641 GCA_049679775.1 Anderseniella sp. | reverse complement strand
GCACGGCACTCAATCTAGCCGGCACAGGCAAGGCAAATCCGTCAAGCTTCATCGCCGCGATCAAACAGGCTGCCAAGATGGCAAGTGCCCTCACATGACCAATGTCCTTGCTGATGACGGATTACCCCGACTGTCTGAAGTCATCGAGACGCACGGTCTTGCCCCCAAAAAGAGCCTGGGGCAGAACTTTCTTCTTGACCTTAATCTGACGCGACGCATCGCTCGAACGGCCGGGCCACTTGCCGGCTTCACCATCATTGAGGTTGGTCCTGGTCCGGGCGGGCTCACGCGCGCTTTATTGATGGAAGGCGCTGAAAAGATCATTGCCGTTGAGCGCGATGAACGCGCCCTGCCCGCACTGGCTGAAATCCAGGCGACCTATCCCGGCAAGCTTGAAGTCATTAATGCTGATGCCCTTGCCATGGACTGGTCAAAAATCATCACAGGGCCTGCCAGGGTAGTAGCTAACCTTCCTTATAATATAGCCACGCCTCTTCTCACCGGTTGGTTGACCAACGGGGACTGGCCACCGTTCTGGTCATCGCTGACCTTGATGTTTCAAAAGGAAGTCGCCCACAGGATATGCGCGGATGTTGGTGATGATGCTTATGGGCGTCTGGCAATCATTTCCCAGTGGCGCGCAAATGCCACCCGCATGTTTGATATTTCACCCAAAGCCTTCACACCAGAACCCAAAGTCACCTCATCCGTCGTTCACCTGACACCAATGCCAGCTCCTGTTATCACGTGTGATGTGCGTGCACTTGAGAGGGTAACGCAGGCTGCGTTTGGCCAGCGCAGGAAGATGCTACGGTCCAGCCTCAAGGCGCTTGGGGGTGATCCGATTAAATTATTGAACAGTGCCGGACTGAAAGAAACCATGCGTGCAGAAGAAGTCAATGTTGAAGGCTTCTGTCGGCTTGCCCTTGCCTTGTCATCTTGATCTTCTGATTCAGGTTTGAAGAAAAACATGAGTCAATTGAATTGCTTACAGATGCTTGCTAAGCTGCTTTACAAAAGTGTCCAGCCCGACCCTTCTGTGCCGTCTGAGGCGTTCTGCCGCCAGAATTGATGCAATTGAGGCGTCACACTGATCCAGGTTTTCATTGATCAGCACATAGTCATATTCGGGCCAATGACTGATCTCATTGGAGGCCTGGGCCATTCGCTTGGCAACCACTGACGCTGAATCCTGGTTTCGCCGTACCAGCCTGTCTCGCAACTCTTCGGCAGACGGGGGCAGGATAAATACCCTGACAAGATCATCCGTCATTCGAGCATGAATTTGCTGCGTGCCTTGCCAGTCAATATCAAACAGCACATCCCTGCCCTCAGATAGCCAGCGTTGCACGGGCTCTATTGGTGTGCCGTAGCCATTGCCAAAGACCTCGGCATATTCAAGCAGCTCACCACGATCGACCATGGCATCAAACTGCTCGCGAGAAATGAAATGATAATCCTTGCCGTCCGTCTCGCCAGGCCTCGGTTTGCGGGTGGTCACCGATACCGACATCACCATATCTTTTTCGCGTTCCAGCAGTCGCTTTGACAAGGTTGTCTTGCCCGCACCCGAAGGTGACGACAATACGAACAACAGCCCGCGACGGGGAATGGATGATGATGTGCGCGAACTACTCAATGTTTTGTACCTGCTCACGGAGTTGGTCGATGATGGTTTTCAATTCAAGCCCAATGCGGGTCAGCGATGTGTCAGATGACTTCGAGCATAAAGTGTTGGCTTCACGATTGAACTCCTGCGACAGGAAATCAAACTTCCGTCCCACCGGTTCCTCAGACACCAAAAGCTCGCGCGCTGCCTCAACATGGGCAGTCAACCTGTCCAGCTCTTCCTGAATGTCTGCCTTGGTTGCCGCCAGCATGGCTTCGGCATGCAATCTGTCTGGGTCGAGCGAACTGGAGGTCTCCAATATTCGTTCGATATTTGCTTTCAACCTGGCCTTGATTGCCTCAGGTGTGCGTGACGGGTCTGCGGCAGCCATCCGGGTCAATTCTTCTATACGATCAAGCTGGGAGGCGATTACGCCCGACATCCTGTCTCCTTCTGCATTTCGGTTTTCCACCAATTGCACCAGCGCCACTTCCGCGGCAGCTACAAGTGCCGTGTCACGGGCAGCGATCATGGCATCATCGGTTTCTTCAGCCGAATGCTCAACCACACCACGCATGGCCAGTATGGCATCGGTTGAAACAGGTGCGCCACCATAGGCACGCTCCACCGACCGAGCCACCTCGATCGCAGCTTCAAGTGCCTGCGTATTGATGCTCAATGCAACCGCAGCATCATCTTTTTCGAGATTGAGAGATACCTGGACATTGCCCCGCTTCAGGGCATTGGCAATCTTGGTCTTTATGGGCTGTTCAACCGCGTCAAAGCCATTTGGTAAGCGAAGTCGTACGTCCAGAGACTTGCCGTTTACAGAGCGCATTTCCCATTGAAACCGCCATGGTCCGGATGCGCCGTCTGCGCGGCCAAAACCTGTCATGCTGGATATGGTCATATGTGGCCGTGCTGCCTTGGCTTAGAATCATTTATTCAGGCGTACTTTACCCATTGCGACATCCATATGCCATGCGTAGTGCCGTCTTGGTGAGGAATTGAGCGGTTTACTACCGAACTGGCTTTGCCTTTGGGATGGGCACGTCGCGTCCGGCCACTTTCACAAATTTGAATGTCGGTATCTTGCCGTCATCCGCTTCGACGGCAGAAGGTTTGGCAGTTTCAGTTGGTGCCTCAACCGCACCCGCAATCGCTGGCAGGGGTGCATCGGTATTGGTTGCCTGTTCTTCCACCGCTGCAAGCTCCTGGTTCTGGTCCTGGTCAGCCTGCTGTTCGTCCTTCTCCTTATCTCTGTCCTTGAGCCAGGTACGCCACTTCTTCACGTTCTCATTATGCTCGGCCAATGTTTTTGCAAATACATGGCCACCCGTTCCATCGGCCACAAAAAACAGCTCGTCGCTTTCAATCGGGTTGAGGACTGCCTTGATCGATTCAGCACCAGCATTTGCAATCGGGGTCGGTGGCAAGCCGTTTATCTGATAGGTGTTATATTCGGTCTTTTCGTTGATATCGCTGCGATAGATCGGTCGCTCAAGCTTGCCTTGACCTTTTGTGATGCCATAAATGATTGTCGGGTCAGACTGCAAGCGCATGCCTTTGCGCATCCGGTTCACGAAAACGGCAGCGACACGGGCGCGCTCATCTGCAACACCTGTTTCCTTTTCCACGATGGACGCAAGGATCAAAGCCTGTTGCGGTGTCTCGAACGGCAAATCACTGGCTCGCGTTGGCCACAACTTTTCTATCAGCTTCAATTGCGCTGCCTGCATCTGGTCGATAATGCTTTGGCGTGTTCGTCCGCGCGAGAAAACATATGTATCTGGCAGCAGCTCACCTTCCAGCGGCACCTTTTCAATCTCACCGGTCAGCACTTCATGCGCCTTCAGTCGCTCTAGTACCTGCCAGGTGGTGAAGCCTTCCGGCACCGAGACCTTGTACGTTACAATCTTGCCGGACTTGATCTTGCGCAAAACATCAGCCAGCGAGCTTCTGGCAGCAAACTGATACTCGCCGGCCTTGGGCTCTATGGCAAAGACATGACGAATGCCGGTTATCCCAGCGG
>JBAUGO010000042.1:0-2863 GCA_049679775.1 Anderseniella sp. | reverse complement strand
GTGGCGGTGTGGGGCAGTTTCGAGTTGAGCTTGGAATGATGCAGGCGCAGGTCCGGGCCATTGAGCTGTGCCAGCATTGCGATCATGGGGCTATTGGTCAGCACATCGAGGAACACATCATCAAGCTCGGTTGGCGATGCTACGCGTCTGAGTGCTGGATGATCGCTGGTGTGGCCCGGCTCCACGTCGAAGCGCGCCCTGCCGTCAGCCTGTGCACCAAAGGGGCCATCATGCTTGCGGCTTTCCTCGACCCAGCCCTCAAACGCTGCGCGCATGGCGTCAAGCTGGTCGGGGGTTACGGCATTTTCGACGGTGATGCAGCCTTCGCGTTTGAAGGTGTCGATCTGGGCTTTCGTCAATTCCTGCATGGCGATGGCCTTGTCATTTGGCGCTTGGTGTACGCAGAAGCTCGTCTTCTTTGTTGAGGGCGTCAACGTATTTTTCAATGGCGCGGGCGGTTGGTGTCATTGTCTGACGGAAGAACAAGAGTGCAATGACAGTACAAGTTGCCATGATGCAGGCAATTGGCCCCAGCATGATAAACAAGGCGGCCACGGCATAATAGTAGCCGCGGATGCCATTGTTGAAACTGCGAACGGCTTCGGTCAGGACGGTGGCTGTTGCCTCGATCTGGGCAAGCACTTCCGGTGTCTCCTCTGTTTGATCGGGTAGTCCGCCGGCAAGCGCAATCATGTAGATCAGCTTGCGCAAGGCATAGGTGAACGAGAAGAAACTGATGCCTAGAATAATGACCACAATGGCGAGATTGATGGTGAGCAGCTCCAGGCTCATGGGTGCAAAAAAATGCAGGTTGGAAAGCAATGAGTGAACAGAGTTGACGCTGGCCAATGTGCCGAGCAGGGCTGCCAGTACGATGAGCGAGGCAGACCCGAAAAATGCGACTGAGCTGACGATCTGGCCCAGCAAGATGGCATCAAAGGGTTTGTTGGCGCGTTGCGTCAAGGAACGCATCCAGCGCAGGCGCACGATGCCAAGCTGTGCGTTCAGGGTTCCCTTGCCGAACAGTTTCAGGATGGGTGAATAAAGCCACCATGCTGCAAACAGCAAGCCATAGGCAAAAAGATGAAATTGGGTAAGATCAGCTGGTAAGGTCATTGGGGTGAACCATACATACTATTGAGTTGAACCGCCAGCAGGTAGCAATGAATCAGGATCAAATCATGAGTGTTGACACAGGTATAACATATGCCGCTTTTCCACAAGCTGAACACCGGGCGCGGTTGGCTCAGGCACGCGCGTTGCTGGCACAGGCCGGTATTGATTTCTGCATCTCGATGGCGCCGGAAAATCTCTATTATTATGGCGGTTATGACAGTTGGGTCAGCGTCAACAGTCCGCAGGCAATGGTGTTTGCTACAGCAGGTGGCGAACCCGCTATCATGCTGCGAGATACGGACATATCGCTGGTGCGCGAGACAAGTTGGATCACAGATGTGCGGGCCTACAGGCTGATGGCGGATGATGTGCCGGGTCTCATTGCTGCGCTTGCCTGCGAGAAAGGACTTAGCGGCGGTAAAGTGGGAATTGAAGTGCAATCATATGCGGTGCCCTATGCGCTCGGCAACAGGATTGCCCACGCCATTGCCCCTGCTGACATTGTGGATGTGACCGGGCTTTTGGGGATGCCCCGGTTGATAAAGTCTCCAACCGAGCTTGGGTTTTTGCGTACCGCGGGCGGTTATGCTGCAAAAGGTATCGAGGCTGCACGGCGCGCAGCCAAACCCGGGATGACCGAAATTGAGCTTGCTGGCGAGGTGGAACATGCCATGCGCGCTGCTGGTAGTGACTATTGGTCGATCCCGACAGAGCTTGCCAGCGGGGATAGAACGGCGGGTGGCCACGCAACCGCGCGTGAGCGTGTCATGCAATCAGGTGACCTTGTTCACATGGAGTTTGCCGGGGTTTGCAAACGCTATCATGCAACGGCTGTTCATACATTCAGCCTGGGCGACCCGGGCCAACGGGCGCGCGACATTTATGCATTGGGGCAAGCCAGCCTTGCGGCCGGGATTGCTGCGGTGCGCCCGGGCGTGTGTGTGGCTGATGTTGAAGAGGCATCACTTGTGCCACTTCGAGCGCATGGGCTGGAAGAGGCTGCAACGATGCGGTTTGGTTACGGTATTGGCGCGGCCTATCCGCCGATCTGGCTCGAACCGCTACAGATTGCGCGCGGTTCTGATCAGATTCTGGAGCCGGGGATGGTGTTTGTGCTGCACGGCTATTTGCAACTGATCGAGGAGAAGCTTGGCGTGATTGTGGGGGGCACATATCACTTGGGCCATGATGGTCTTGAAATGATCGCCGGGACCGGTGAAATGGATCTGGAAATCCTGTAGGAAGGCCAAGCTATGCCGGAATCAAATGACTATGTAGAGGCAAATCGTAAAGCCTGGAACGAGGTTGCGCCACGGCATGCGACCCACAATCAGGACAAGCTGAAGGCGTTGCTGCGCGCAGGTGGCTACAATCATCTTTGTGATGAAATGATTGACATGTTTTCACGCGTCGGTGTGGCGGGAAAGTCGGTCGTTCAGGTCGGGTGCAATAACGGCATTGATCTGGTGTCGGTGAAAGGCATGGGTGCTGGTGGGTGTCTTGGCATTGATCAGGCCGATGCGTTTCTGGAGCAGGCACGCGACCTTGCGGCAACAGCAGGGTATGACGATGTGACCTTTCATCAGGCAAACGTCTATGACTTGCCGTGTGAGATGACGGGACACTTTGACCTGGCCATGACAACCATTGGCGTGATCGGATGGATGCCTGATCTTGAGGGGTTTTTCGAGGCTGTCACACGCCTTTTGAAGCCTGGCGGATACTGGGTGATGGAAGAAATGCATCC
>JBAUGO010000041.1:0-14408 GCA_049679775.1 Anderseniella sp. | reverse complement strand
GGCCAGATGCTGCGCAAACCCATTATCATGCATGATCGTCCTTACTGAAGGAGGCACTCGCCGATCAGGCATCCAGCCAACTGATTCAAAATCAAACCATATCCCGAATGACACGTCTGGGTTTAATTTACAGCATGCCCGTTTGACGCAGTTTCGCGTCCAAAATATCCTGGCTGTACGGCTTGATCATATAGTCGGTCGCCCCGTTCCAGATAGCCTTGCCAAGCGAACCAATATCAGCTGGATCCGGGCACAGGATAACAATAGGGTCAACGCCTTCAACATTGCGCATTAACTGGCGCACAAAATCTGATGGATCAGGCGTTCCAACAAAGATCATGTCAGGTCGCCCGCAGATATATTTCTCATAAGCGGTTGTAACATTATCTGCTTCCTGGATCTCAAAACCACGGCTGGACAGGTAATCCTGCACCTGCCCGCGCCAATCACGATCTTCGTCAACAATCAGACAGCGCTTCATTTCACAATACCGTTCCATGCAAGTCTCTCCTGACCTAACCCGCCATCTCCCGTATTGCGAGTCCTGCGCTCACAGGGTTAATGAGAGGTTAACCGTCAAATCACCTGTGGATGAGTATTGTATAATTGTTTTATTTCAATGACTTATATATGACTTCGGAATCAAACTCTGAATCTGAACCCTGCTTGTCAGTTGCAAAATCAAAGACTCGCAATGCGACTCACTGAAGAATCAACCTCAACCCCAGGTAGCAAAAACTCGCATGGCACAGGTTGATGCTATTGCCGGACATTGAAGTCTCGGATAGCTATTGCAGTATAACTTGCGAATATCTGAAGGGAACTCATGGGCGATGGCTGGTAAATGGTTTGAAGAGCTGCATGTTGGCTTCGAGTTGACACATGAGCTTCGCCGCACCGTCACTGAGGCGGACAACATGTTGTTCTCCAATATGACCATGAACCCGCAGCCTTTGCACATTGATCATGATTTTGCCGCCAGGAGCGAATGGGGCCAACCTTTGGTGAACTCCATGTTTACGCTGTCGCTGATCATCGGGATATCAGTTCAGGAACTGACAATGGGCACTCTGGTCGCGCAACTGGGTATCACCGACGTGAAATTCCCGGCACCAGTTTTTCATGGCGATACCATTCAGGTGAAGACAACAGTAGTCTCTACCCGCGAGAGTAAGTCACGCTCCGATGCTGGAATCGTCTCGTTCAAGCATGAAGCCTATAAGCAAGACGGCACGCTGGTTGCAGAATGCGTAAGACAGGCCTTCATGCGCAAGAAACCCGAAACAGGAACTTCATGATGCGATCATTACTGTTTGTTCCCGCTGACTCAGAGCGCAAGATCGAAAAGGCTCTGGCTTCTGGTGCTGACGCGGTGATCCTGGATCTGGAGGATTCAGTTGCGCCGCAAAACAAGGAAACGGCGCGCAGACTTGCCGCAGCCACGCTGAAGGCACGTAATAGCGATACTGGTCCTGCGCTTCATGTGCGTGTCAACGCGCTTGACACCGGCCTGACAGCACAAGACGTTGCCGCAATTATCGACTTGAAGCCTGATGCGTTGATCCAGCCCAAAACCAACTCTGGTGAGTGCGTCACCAAACTGGCAAGCATGGTCGGAGACGAAATGCCGATTATCGCAATTGCCACGGAAACGGCAGGTGCAATGTTTGGTCTCGGCACCTATGGCAATCTCGAAGCCAGGCTGATCGGCATGGCGTGGGGCGCAGAGGACTTGTCGAACGAATTAGGCGCTCAAACAAATCGCACCGGGGACGGCCAACTAACCCACCCTTACCGGCTGGCGCGCACATTATGCCTGTATGGTGCACGCGCGGCAGGGGTTGAACCGGTTGACACTGTCTATGTGGACTTTCGCAATGAGGCCGGACTGGAGCAGGACTGCCTGGAAGGTGTGCGGGACGGCTTTACCTGCAAGATGGCCATTCACCCGGCACAAGTGGCAACCATAAACCGGATATTCACACCCTCAAGCGAGCAGGTAAAT
Source organism: Anderseniella sp. (assembly GCA_049679775.1). Classification (GTDB taxonomy): domain Bacteria; phylum Pseudomonadota; class Alphaproteobacteria; order Rhizobiales; family Aestuariivirgaceae; genus Anderseniella. The sequence continues at coordinate 12,403 of JBAUGO010000041.1, read as the reverse complement.
GAAGCCAACCGCATTGTGGCAGCCTTCGCAGATGCAGAAAACGCGGGCGTGGTGGGCATTGATGGCAAGATGTATGACATCCCTCATCTGAACCGGTCGAAAAAACTGCTGGTACGGGCAAGGCAATACGGTGTGGATCAGACTTAAGCCTGGGCTTGCCAGTCTTTGGCGATCAATTGTGCGCCGTGCTCGCCAATCATCATAACAGTGTTGTTTATGTTTACCGTGATCATATCCGGAAAAACCGACGCATCCACGACACGCAAACCTGTAACACCCTTGACCTTGAGGTCTGATGAAACAACCGTATCGGCTTCGCTCTCATCACCCATGCGGCATGTGCCAGCCGGATGATACACCGTTTCGCAATTGTCGCGCGCATAGTCAGCAAGGTCGTCATCACTCATCACATCAGGCCCGGGAGCAAGCTCCCTCTTTGCCCAGTGCGACAAGGCGGATGACTGTCCGAGCCTGCGTGCCTGACGCAAGCCATGAACGAGCGTTTTCAGGTCATAGCCTTCCGGGTCTGACAGGTAATTGAGGTTGATCAACGGTTTATCATCAGGATCAGCACTTGCCAGTTCAATCCACCCACGGCTTTTCGGTCTTGTCACATTGGGTGAAATCTTGAAACCGTGGCGAGCGCCACCAAAGCGCACCTCGCCCAGATATTTCTCCCGCAATTGGGGAATGAAATGAAACAATAAATCAGGTGCTCCAGCCATGTCATCAACCTGCATGGTGATGACGGCTTCACATGGTGTTCTTTGCCATTGCGGCGGCGCTTTATGCAGCTCGTAGACAATGTTGGCAGCGACGTGATCCACGAGGTTATGCCCAACACCAGGCACATCAGCATGAACGGCTATGCCATGGCTTTTAAGGTGTTGAGCTGGACCAATACCAGACAGCATCAGCAAATGCGGTGTGTTGATACTGCCCGCGCACAGGATGACTTCACCACAACAAGCCAGCGAGCCACCAGGTGTTTCCACCCCCACCGCCCTGCCATGTTCCATGAGGACGCGTGATACCTTGACATTGGTGCGCACGTCCAGATTGGACGGGGCATCATCAAGCGGATGCAGGTATCCAACAGAAGATGACTGGCGCAAGTCACCTGTTGCATTGAGCGGGAACCACCCTGCACCAGGGCCGATGGTGCTGCGATATTCACGAAACGGCAAGCCGAGCACCAGTCCGGCATCAATAAAGGCACGAGACAATGAAGTACCTTGCGGGGCGCTCTCCACATTCAATCGGCCTTCAATCGCAGCCAATGCCGGTTGCATGCTTGCTGCGTCCCAACCTGACGCTCCCATCGAAGCCCAGCGGTCAAGGTCGCTCATTGGCGGCGGCAGAAAGGCACAATCATTGTGGTTGGCACACCCGCCAAGCATCATGGCACGCGCGTATTTGATCCGACCCGCCTTGCCTTGAACGGGCGCCGCGACATACCCCCAGTCGTAACTGGAATCCTGATCATCAAGGCGGCTCATTTGGAGCGCCAGCGGATCTGCCTCATCACTGCGACCTGCCTCCAGTAGTAGGATGTTCGCTTCCGTCATTTCCGCTAGGCGAGCAGCCACTATGCAGCCAGCAGACCCGCCACCTACGACAATATAGTCCCACACTTTGTCGCTTCGCATCGTTCAGTCGACCTCTGGCTTGTCTGCCTTGACACGTTTCACCGATTGCTTGCGGGCGGGCCTGGAAGTCGAGCCTGACATTTCCACCTTGATTGGTCCGCGCATGGCAATGTCGCGATGTGGATACGGTATTTCGATATCAGCTTCTTTCAACGCGTCCCAAAGCAGCAGGAAGATGTCACCGCGCACGTTGACAGTACCCTGCCCCGGGTCACGTATCCAGAAACGCAATTTGTAGTTGATGGAGCTGTCGGCAAATTCTGTGATGTGACACACAGGCGACGGGACTGCCTGAACACGTTTGTGCTTTGCAGCGACCTCTTTTGCGAGCTCTCGAACGACATGGGGGCTGGCTTCATAACTGACACCAAAGTCCAGGTCGATGCGCACAAGGTCTGAGGAATACGACCAATTGACAACCTGCGAGGTTATCAGGTCTTCATTCGGTATCAGGTATTCACGTCCATCGCGTGATATGACCGAGGCATAACGTGCCGCCAGCTCATTGATCCTGCCATAGGTATCACCAACCGAGATCACATCACCTGGCTTGATCGACTTGTCGACCAGCAGGATGATGCCTGAGATCAGGTTTGACACGACCTTTTGCAAACCAAAACCGATGCCAAGACCTATGGCACCGGAGAATACTGCAAGTGCTGTCAGATCAATGCCAACGAAATTCAACGCCGTCAAAATGGCGGTGATCATCAACAAGGCCTTGACCAGCTTGCCAAGCAGAACTTGCAGCGATGGGTTCAGATCCTGCGAGGCCTTCAGTCTGTTGTCGACAAACCTGCCAAGCACAAGCGCCAGCCAGACCAGCGTGGAGATGGTCAGGATAGCCTTGATAACAAGCAAAGGCGTAAGCCTCACACCTTGCATATCCAGTGAAATTGAATCCAGTAGCGATACCGTTTGTGGCAAAAGGTTCAGGATGGACAAAGCGGCGACTGACCATGCAAACACGGCCAGGAAATTAGCCATGAACCGGTTTTTGATAAGGCGCGTGGCAATTGAAATGACCACCCACGCCGTATTCAGGTTGGCTGCAAGCGATATCAGGTAACTGCGAGAAATCCAGGTAACAGCCTGCATGGCTTCCAGCGCGATCCACAATAGAATTGCCAGATAAACCCAGCGCATGCGCCTCAGGATAATGGCCAGCATCCGAAGCAATTGCGGCTGCCCCTTGATACCGCGCACATAATTTTCAAGCCTGGGCGTCAGCAGTCGATCAAGGGTTAGAGCAATCGCAAAGCAGCCGAAGATAACCGCAAACTGAATCATGCTCCATTGCAGGCCAATATAGGTAGAGGTGATGCCAAGAGAGTTCAGCCAGTCCCTCAGGAACGTCGCAACATTGGCCAACAATTCAGACAAAACATGATCCTCCAACCCAGCCAGAACAGTCGAATGTCAGCGTGATTGAGGCATGGCGTTTGCCGTCCCTAACCAGGTCTGCGCATCCGGAATGCTTCCTTGACGACTGCATATTCCGAATAGCCCATACGCATGATCGGCTGCATGGCCGCAGTATTCACTCTGCCGTTCTCAATAAATCTGTCATCAATATATACACCAATGACCTGACCTACCACCATGGCATAGCCACCTCTTGCCAGATCATGCCCCGGCAGTTCCACCGTCTTGATATATTTGCATTCCAGTGCAACCGGACTTGCTGCAACACGCGGGGGAGCAACCAATTGCGATGCGGCCTTTTCAAGCCCTGCCAGTTCAAACTCGTCAACACCGCGCTGAACCGGGGCAGAAGAAGAGTTCATCTGCTCGCGCAAATCATAGGTCGCCATGTTGCAAACGAACTCGCCCGTTTCCTGGATATTGGAAATTGAATCCTTTGGTCCAGCAGATCCGAACACCACATAATGCGGGTTATCCGACATGGCATTAAAAAAACTGTATGGCGCCAGATTTACGATTCCCGTTTTCGAGATTGAAGATATCCAGCCAATTGGTCGCGGAGCGGCAAGCGCCTTGAACGGGTCAACCTCGTGACCATGATTGTTGATCCTTGCATCATAAAACATTCACTACCCCATAGCCTGTAAATTTCCATGCTCAACTTGATGGAGGCTACTACCATGCCCTGTCAATGATCGATAACACGACAGTTGACATTATTGTCACTTGATGGCCCGGAACAAAGGCGTAATGTTGCAGTGCAATATGATCAATTCTCTGGAGTACCGCATATGCTGAATGGCAAGACAGCCCTGGTGACCGGCTCAACGTCTGGCATTGGATTGGCAATGGCCGAAGAACTCGCGCGTGCAGGTGCAAACATCATGCTCAATGGACTGGGTGACAAGGACGAAATTGAAAGCACCATTGCCAGCCTTGAAAAGAGCACAGGTGTGAAGGTGGCATTTACCTCAGCAAACCTGATGAAGCCGGAAGAATGTGTCATGCTGGTCAAGGCAACACAGAAGCAATTTGGGATGCTGGACATTCTTGTGAACAATGCCGGGATGCAGCATGTCGCCCCCATTGACGAATTTCCAACTGAGAAATGGGATGCCATTATCTCGCTCAATCTGACGGCCTGTTTCCACACCATCCGCACTGCCTTGCCAGCAATGAAAAAGGCACGCTGGGGTCGCATCATCAATACAGGATCGGCTCATTCACTGATCGCTTCACCCTACAAAAGTGCCTATGTTGCAGCAAAACACGGGCTTGGAGGCCTCACCAAAACGGTAGCATTGGAGGTGGCCGAACACGCCATAACCTGCAATACAATCTGCCCAGGTTATGTCGCCACACCACTGGTCGAAGCCCAGATTGCAAGCACAGCCAAAGCCCGCAACATGAGCGAGGAAGACGTGAAGCAAAAAGTCATTCTGGAAGCCCAGCCCACCAAACAATTTGTGACAGTTGAGCAGGTCGCAAAATTGACGGCCTTCCTGTGCAGCGACGCAGCTGCCAGCATCACCGGTACACTGTTGCCGATTGATGGCGGATGGACGGCACATTGACCATGGCAAAGGGCAAACCAATAGCTCTGGCACTTCAAGGCGGTGGAGCACATGGTGCCTTCACTTGGGGTGTTCTGGACAAGCTGCTGGAAGACGGCAGATTATCAATAGGCGCGATAAGCGGTACAAGCGCAGGTGCGATAAACGCTGCAGTCGTGGCGCAAGGTTTTGTGCAAGACGGCCCAGATGGCGCAAGGCAAGCGCTGGAAACGTTCTGGCATGAAATCCATGTGCTGGGTCAGACAAGCCCCCTCAAGCGATCCTTTGCAGACATGTTGACCGGAAACTGGAGCATGGACACTTCACCCGTTTACAACTGGCTGGATGTGATGTCGCGACTGGTTTCTCCTTATGACATGAACCCGTTTGACATCAATCCGCTGTTGGACCTGCTCAATAAGAGCATTGATTTTGACCGGGTGCGTGCGTGCGATCAGATCGCCCTTTTCATCTCGGCAACCAATGTGCGCAATGGCAAGATCAAGGTGTTTACCGGCAAGGAAATAAGCGCAGATGTTCTGATGGCTTCAGCCTGCCTACCCAACCTGTACAAGTCAGTTGAGATTGACGGTGAGATATACTGGGATGGTGGCTATATGGGAAACCCGCCCATCTTCCCGATTTTTTATGACACTGAAATTGCCGATGTCATAATCGTCCAGATCAATCCGATTGAGCGGCATGAAGAGCCAAAAACCGCTCGCGAAATTGCCAACCGCGTCAACGAAATCAGCTTCAATTCGTCCCTGCTGCGCGAGCTTCGCACCATCGAATTCGTGACGCGATTGATTGAGAGCGGAAAGCTCGACGCGAAACATTATACCAGTGCCCGCATGCACAGGATCGAGGCTGACAAGGAACTGAACCCATTGTCAGCGTCATCCAAGATGAATACCGAATGGGAATTTCTCTGCCACCTTCGCGATATTGGCAAACAGGCCTGTGCGTCATGGCTTGATGAAAACCTTGAACACGTCGGTGCGCGCTCAACTCTTAACCTTCGGGCAATCTTCGAGTGATCTGAGGAGCCTTCTTGAACGCCTTCGAATACTGCACAACCCAAGCCTCATGAGCCCAGTTCTGCCAACAGACCAGGCAGCTGCGAAATGTCGTCAATGACATGATCAGCCAGTTTCTCCAGGTCGGCGCGCGAGGAATTACCTGATAGAACACCAACGCACTGACCAGCCCCGCCTGCCCGTCCGCACTGCATGTCATGCAGGTTATCTCCGACCATCATGATTTGTGTTGGCCTTATCCCCGTTCTGGCGGCGAACTCCAGCACGGGATCACCAGCCGGCTTGGGGTTGGCAACAGCATCGTAGCCAAGCACCACGTCAAACAGATGCGACAAGCCAAACTCCGCAACGGTCCTGACTGCAGACGCCGTCACATCATTGGTGGCAACGCCAAGTTTCACATCACCCGCTGACAGCCCAGAAAATATCTCTCTGGTTTTCTCCAGTGGAAAGACAGGTTGGGCGCTTGCTCTCAGACAATGATCTGTGATGCGCACCAGCAGTTGATCAGGGTGAACAGCGGGCAATAATGGCTTCCACACCTCCATCAGATCATCCGCATGGCCCGCACCCCAAACCGAGCCAGGCAAGAATACCCCGGCAATGCGATCATAGCCTGCAATATCAAGCAATTGGCTTGAGAGGCTCTCATCGCCCATGGACAGGTCCACAGCCATGGCGTGTATGACAGGTGCCCAGGTCTTTTCAAAGTCAACAAATACACCATCCTTGTCGAACAAAATTCCCGATATAAGGTTCATGGAAACCGCCTCAAGCAAAGCGTGTGGTAATGGCATCAACGTCGGGACGCGACCGGTCTTCCTGAAGCTCAAGCGGCGTTCCGAGATAGATAAACCCCGCAACGCGCTCATGGTCTGCCACGCCCAACCTGTTCAGCACTTCGCGGTCGTATGAAAACCAGCCTGATATCCACTGAACACCCAATTTCATGGCAGTGGCAGCAATCAGGATATTCTGGCAAACGGCCCCTACCGACAAAACCTGCTCCCATTCTGGAATTTTGGGATGATCGGTAGTGGCCGTGCTGATCACGCCGACAACGCATGGCGCGCGCGAAAACATGGCACGCTGCACCGCAAGCGTTTCCTCGCCATGGGCGGGGTGCAATTGCGCATATCGATCAGCAACGATCTTTCCTGCCGTAGTGAGAGCATCGCCTTCAAATACCAGGAAACGCCAGGGCGCTAGCTTTCCGTGATCAGGTACACGCGCAGCGATCTCAAGGATTTGCTTAAGTTGAGCGCGACTTGGTCCCGGCCCTGTCATGGCCTTGGCCGAGGCAGAACGACGTGTTCTTAGAAGGCTCAAGGTGCTGGAAGTGTCATTCAAATCTTCAACAGGCAATCCGTGGTTCATTATGACACTCATCGCAGCTCCCTCAAATCAGCAGTTTTGCCGGGTTTGTAGCACAAAGAAGAAGCATTTACTAAACCTGAGTCTTCTGCGTTAACCTTCTATTAAGGAATGAATTGCAGGCGATCAGCCGAGTGTGCTTCATTGCATACACCGATCGGGAAACAGGTCGGGGGATAGAGCAGACGAGAACGCAATTAGAGTTGGGTACTCGAAAGTCTGACAGGGAAAAATTCGAAATGCACGTAATTCTCCAACGTGCACGACAGCACAGTCGGGGCCGCTTTCTCACAGGGGCGGCCCTGAACTTTGTCGGCGCGACACTCTTGTTGTCCACCTTTGCAGGCTTGCCTTCAATGGCTGCCCAACGAGCAGATGCAGATGCTCTGATCACCGGTAGCCTGCCGCCCAAAACAACTGATATTCCATACGAAATACGCATCGAAGTAACCAGTCCCGGTAAGGAAGGCATTGAGCTTGCCGGCAGGTTGTCAGAAGATGGTGGCCTCATCACCAGGCCGATCAACTGGAAACTGCTGCGCACCCTTGGTGAAGGCAGTCAGGGTGGCAAGCTGGTACATGACAGTACAACACCCATCGCAGACATTGCACTTGAGCCCGGCAACTATCGCATTGAAGCTGAATACGGATCGGTCTCTTTCACAAAATCAATAAAGCTTCTGGAAAGCCAGCATCTGGGTTTGACGTTTGTGTTCAATGTGGGTGGTTTGCGCACATTGTCCACCATTGGCAAGGAACCGTTGCCGGGTGAGGCGCGTGTCATCCACAAGGCCTACGCAATCAACGGCATCAACTCTGGCCAACTCATTGCAACGTCCGATGTACAAGGTGGGCTGATACGCCTTGGTGCTGGCAAGTACCGGCTTGAAAGCGAAATTGAACCGGGAAATACGGTTGTTCAGACTGATGTAACCATCACGCCGGGTATCCTGACCACGTTGCAGCTTGACCATCAAGCAGGCATGGCAGAGGTTGACGCACCTTCAGATGTTGTCTGGACCGTGACAAGTGATGACCGTGAATGGCGTGCCAGCGGCAAGGGTCAGCAAGTACTTACACTGGCACCGGGCAAGTACACGTATGAAGGTGGCAACAAAACCCGCACGCTGATTATCGCTGCAGGCAGCCGAACAAAAGTCCGCGGAAACGACTGAGACTAACGTTGAGGCAGAGGGATGAATTCATCCTCATCGCCTGGCACGATGTCAAACCTGGCCGAGCGCCATTCCTCCTTGGCTTGTTCAATACGTTCCTTCGATGAAGATACAAAGTTCCACCAGATATGGCGCGGACCGTCCATTGGTTCGCCACCCAGCAGCATGATACGCGCAACCTTGACAGCTATGATGGTGATCGGGTCACCTGCGCGAAGCACCAGCAATTGCCCGGCCTCAAACACGTCACCCGCAATGCGGATTGTCCCTGAAACGATATAAATAGCGCGTTCTTCATGCACAGGCGGCAAGGGCATGGAGGCTCCAGGATGCATGACAGCTTCGCCATAGAACATGTCTGAATGGGTCACAACCGGTGAGGCTTCTCCAAACATCTTGCCCGCGATGACCCGCAACATGACCCCACCATCGGTGATGACAGGCAGGTCCGCAGCATCATGGTGCCAAAACGCTGGCTCGTCCTCCTCCTGATCTTTTGGCAAGGCAATCCAGCTTTGAATACCGTACAGGCTTTTCTGCCGCGCCCGTTCCTCAGGAGCAGAACGTTCCGAATGCACGATACCGCGCCCTGCCCGCATCCAGTTGACCGCTCCAGGATTGATCTCCTGTGCCATGCCAAGACTGTCGCGATGAAAAATCTGCCCCTCGAACAACCAGCTTATCGTACTCAGACCAATATGCGGATGCGGACGAACATCAATTCCCTTGCCAGCCGCCAGGGAAACCGGGCCAAATTGATCAAAAAAGATGAATGGGCCGATCATCTGCTTTTTCACAGAGGGCAAGGCGCGCCTGACCTCAAAATCACCAATGTCCTTGGCTCTGGGTACAATTATGTGCTCGATGGCATCACACGATCCCTTGTTGCCAGGGATCGGATCATCACAATCAAATCTGCTCATTTTGTTACAAACCTCACATAACGGCTAGCCGAACATGCATCGATGTTGCACGATAAGGCACAATTTGAAAAGGATATGACATTGGGTGAAATAAGCCTTCTGCAAATTGCGGTTTTGTTGGCAGCAGCGGCCATTATTGCGCCTTTGGCCAAATATTTCAGGATTGGCGCTGTACTGGGTTATCTGTTTGCTGGCGTGATCATAGGCCCGTACGTGTTGAAGATATTCAACGACGTGGAAAACATGCTCCAGGTCGCCGAGTTTGGTGTCGTGCTACTGCTTTTTCTCATTGGACTGGAATTACGGCCACAGCGCATCTTCGCCATGCGACGTTCTATTATCGGTACAGGCGGTACCCAGGTCGTACTGACAATCCTCATTCTCACTGGCATGTTGATTGCCGCACAGTATAACTGGAGATATGCCCTGTTTGCGGGCCTCGCTCTGTCTCTGTCTTCGACAGCCATGGTACTTCAGGTGCTCAAGGAGCAAGGCGAGCTGGAATTGCGTCACGGACGTCTCGCCTTTGCAGTTCTGCTATTTCAGGACATTGCCGCCATCCCGATGATTGCGTTCGTTGGATTACTGGCCGTCAGTAGTGTCGATCAGGCAACCATGACATGGACCGGGGCAACCAAAGCTCTTGGGGCGATCTGCCTGGTCATTTTGGCAGGACGCTATTTTCTGAGCTGGGCATTTCACCTGATTGCAAAGACCGGGCTGAGTGAAGCCATGACAGCTTTCGCATTGCTGAGCGTCGTTGTCATAGAAATCATCATGAAGTCTGCCGGTTTGTCTCCAGCTCTCGGCGCTTTCATTGCCGGAGCCCTGCTCGCTGACTCCGCGTACCGCCACGAAATCGAGGCCGACATTAAGCCATTTGAGTCCTTGTTCCTTGGCATGTTTTTTGTGGCTGTGGGCATGTCGCTGGATCTGAAACTCATCACGGATGTGCCTGGCCAGATTTTTGGTGCAGCCGTCGCATTGATGTTGACCAAGGCGGCTGTGTTATTTTTTGTGGGGCGATATTTCGGCTTGAACATGAAGGCAGCACGCCGCTTTGCCTGTGCACTGGCACAAGGTGGGGAATTTGCTTTTGTACTCACCGCGACGGCTGTGGCTGCCTATGCAATCACACGCGACTTTGCCTCGACCATCAACGTTGTCGTGACGCTGACAATGGTCGCCACACCGCTCCTCATGCTGGCAGAAAGCTGGTGGTCAAATCGCAACACAATAACAAATGCTGACCCGGACATGAAACCCGATGAAATGCCTGAGCAAGGCGGTCATGTCGTCATCGCCGGCCTTGGCAGGTTTGGCCAGATCATCGCCCGCGTCCTTGCTGCCCGAAAGATACCGTTTACCGCACTGGATGGGGACCCGTCACAAATCGAGATCGTTCGCAAGTTTGGCGGCAAGGTCTATTTCGGCGATGCATCACGTGAAGATATCCTGGACGCGGCCCAGATCGACAAGGCCAAAGCCTTCGTTATATGCGTATCAAACGTCGAGACCTCATTGAAGATTGTTGATCTGGTGCGCAAAAAACACCCAAATTTGCCGATCTACGTTCGTGCGCGTGACCGCAATCATGTGCACCAATTGATGGATCGTGGTGTGGAAAATATCATTCGCGAAATGTTCCTGTCATCATTGGAGCTTTCCCGTCGAGTGCTCATTGAAGCTGGCTTGACCCGCGAGGAAGCAAACCACACGATAAAGGTATTTGCTGAAGGCGACAGATATCGCTTGTACGAAGACTTTGCACACTATGCCGATGATGCCAAAATGGTAGTCAATGCCAAGCGTCATGCAAGTGAACTGGCCGATCTGTTTGAAACAGATGCCGTGGCAGTTCAGGAGGACGTCGAGGCATCTCAGGACGAGATGGACACCCCACCGCCGCCATCTCGCCGACACAAAAAACCCAGTCCTGGTAAGGCCATGTAGGCCGCATTATCATTTTCCAAGGCGGGCGCGCCGTATATCTGGTGGCGTTGCCTCATCAACCAGCGCAGTCGTGACTTCATCCAGCGTCATCGATGTCTGGTCGCGCGATCCAAGACGGCGCACATTGACCGTGCCTTCCTCGGCCTCGCGGTTACCGATAACCAGAATAACAGGCACCTTGCCGAGAGAATGCTCGCGCACCTTGTAATTGATCTTTTCATTACGGAAATCCGTGATGACCTGAAGCCCTGCCGCTTTCAACTTGTCAGCAACCTTGAGGCCATACTCATCGGCATCCTGGGTAATCGTGGCGACAACGACCTGAACAGGGGCAAACCACAAAGGCATGTGACCTGCATAGTTCTCAATCAGAATGCCAAGGAAGCGCTCCATCGAGCCGCAAATTGCCCGGTGCACCATGACAGGCTTTTTCTTGTCGCTGTCACGGTCAATATAGAATGCACCAAAGCGCTCTGGCAGGGCAAAATCAACCTGTGTTGTGCCGCACTGCCAGTCACGCCCGATTGCATCGCGCAAGACATACTCAAATTTTGGCCCGTAAAACGCGCCTTCTCCCGGGTTAATGGCAGTCTTGATCTTGCCACCTGATCTGGCTTCGATTTCAGCCAGAACTTCGCCCATGATCTTTTCGGCCAGATCCCAATCTTCATCTGATCCGACACGCTTTTCCGGTCTTGTAGATAATTTGACCATGATTTCATCAAAACCAAAATCGGCATATGTGGTCAGGATCAGGTCATTGATCCGCATGCATTCACCACGAAGCTGATCTTCGGTACAGAATACATGGGCATCATCCTGGGTAAATCCACGAACCCGCATCAATCCATGCAAGGCACCGGATGGCTCATAGCGATGAACATTGCCAAATTCAGCATATCTTACAGGCAGTTCACGATAAGACTTCAAGCCATGCTTGAAGATTTGCACATGGCCCGGACAGTTCATCGGCTTGATGGCAAAGACACGCTCGTCCTCGGTTTCCGTGACAAACATGTTCTCCTTGTACCAGCCCCAATGACCGGACGTTTCCCATAGTGCCTTATCAAGAATTTGTGGCGCGTTGACCTCTTCATATGTACCTTGAAGTCTGCGTCGCATGTAGTTGACCAGTGACTGAAACATGCGCCAGCCCTTGGAGTGCCAGAACACAACGCCTGGGCCTTCTTCCTGAAAATGAAACAGGTCCATCTCACGGCCAAGTTTGCGATGATCGCGTTTCTCAGCCTCTTCCAGCATCAGCAAGTACTGATCCAGATCCGCCTGGCTGGCCCATGCGGTGCCATAGAT
>JBAUGO010000040.1:0-6252 GCA_049679775.1 Anderseniella sp. | reverse complement strand
CCTGTCTCTGGCCAGCAGAACCTGCCCTGCAATTTCACCAGCGGTCAGGTTTCTGACCAGTGTCTGGGTTCCGGTATGACAGAAAGTGCAGGTCAGCGTGCAGCCAACCTGACTGGATATGCACAATGTCCCGCGGTCTTCTTCAGGAATGTAAACCGTTTCGATTTCATGACGGCGGCCAAGTTCGTCAGGCGGTAGTTGCAAGAGCCACTTGATGGTGCCATCAGTGGATTTCTGTTCAGTGACAATCTCCAGTCGGGAAATATCAAACAGCCCAGCAAGCTCTGCCCGCAACTCCTTTGAGATGGTTGTCATTTGCTCAAAGCTGCTAGCACCTCTGACATAGAGCCAGTTCCAGATCTGGCTGGCCCGCATCCGAAGCTGCTTTTCTGGAATATTTGTAGCTGCAAGGGCTTGCAAAAGGTTATCTTGCGTTAGCCCAATGAGAGGCTTGAGCGCAGATCCACTTCTGGACAGCGCTTTACCAGCATCAGAGCCGTGATTTATTTCAAGTGATATAGCCATGAAGCTGGTCCATAGCACATTGCTTCACGCGCGACGAGGCCTGGTTTATGATCAATTGCATGTAATCAGCTGCACAAATCGTCAATCTTTTTCATGGCAGCACTGATGCCTGACAGTGAATAGCGGTCAGTTGTATTGGTACCGCGCCAGGAAGTTCCGCTTACAACCATTGATTTTCCAGCCTTCATAGCCTCAACGATCTTGCGATCAAGGTTTCCTGATTCTGCCCATGCACCATCGCCGTTTGTGTACAGGCGATTTTTGTTACCATCGATATCAACAGTGACCGTGCTGCCTTCCTTGAACTTGTAACCGATAATGGTTGAAATTTCGGACCTGACCTTGTCCTTGGGTCGATGCTGGACCAGGAAGAAAATCTTGTCACGTTTAGCGCCTTTGGGTTCGGAGGCCTTGGGCTGTGAAACAATGTAGCAAACCTTGCCGCCACCAGCAGTGTAGGAATAAGCCGACCAGTCATTGAACTCTTCTATGAACTTGGGGTCTTCTGCAAAAGCTGGCGATGAAATCAATCCTGCCATGATGCATGCAACTGCACGGAGTGAAGATTTTTTCAAGATGATGTTCTGCAACTTTACAACTTTCATAAATACGATTGACCTTTTAATCGAACCCGTCACCGTGATGAACACACTCCAGGTTGCTGCAATCTAAATGGAAACGTTATGTATTTCCACCCCTGCAAATGAAGTAGATACAAGTGCTTGGCAAATGGGTCAGGAATTTGGCAGCATGAGCAAAAGCGTCCCACACTAAAAAGAAGATCAATATGAAAGCAGTTTTGTGCAGCGAATATGGTGGCCCGGAAAAACTGGGTCTTGGTGATGTTGAAAGCCCTATTGCGGGTCCGGACGAAGTGGTCATTTCGGTCAAGGCGGCTGGATTGAATTTTTTTGATACCCTGATCATCGAAAACAAATACCAATTCAAACCAGACCTGCCATTTTCACCGGGCGCTGAAGTGGCAGGTACTATCAAATCTGTTGGCGAAGGCGTGAACGACCTCAAGCCAGGTGATCGCGTCATGGCGTATACGGTGTGGGGTGGTGTGCGTGAAGAAATTGCAGTGCCGACGGGCTCTGTCATCAAGATGCCGGAAGAGCTTGAGCATGAAGTTGCTGCCGGATTGATCGTGACTTACGGAACCTCGTTACATGCCTTGAAAGACCGGGCGTCCATTCAACCCGGAGAAACGCTTGCAGTGCTAGGCTCATCTGGCGGTGTCGGTCAGGCAGCAGTTGAAATCGGCAAGGCAATGGGTGCGCGTGTGATTGCGTGTGCATCGTCTGATGACAAACTTGATTTTTGCAAGTCATTGGGTGCTGACGATGTGGTCAACTATTCAACTCAAGATATCAAGGCTAGCCTAAAAGAACTTACTGGTGGCAAGGGTGTTGATGTCATCTATGATCCCGTTGGTGCAGATTTGGCAGAACCAGCGCTACGTTCCATTGGTTGGAAAGGACGGTTTCTGGTGGTCGGGTTTGCCGGCGGTGGCATACCGAAAATTCCACTGAACCTTGCCTTGTTAAAGGGGTGCCAGATTGTCGGGGTATTCTGGGGCGATCATCTGGTGCGGGAACCGCATCTGCACAGGGCGAACATTGCCCAATTGCTCGATTGGGTTGTGGAAGGCAAAATAAAGCCACACATCCACAAAGTGTATCAGATGGCTGAAACGGCCGAGGCGCTCGCAGCGATTGCGCGGCGTGAAGTGCGCGGCAAGGTTATCATAAAGATCTGATCAAGATGTCTGATCCTGGACATCTGGTTCTTCACCACGGCGCAATGCTTCGACAGTTTCTTTCGCGCGTTCAAGGTGATCAGCTGTGACATGCGAGCGGATCAATCCAAAGGCAGTGAGAAGAACTGTCATGTCATCGGTAAAACCCAGACCCAGGATAAAGTCAGGTACAACATCAAAAGGCATGATGAAATAGGCAAGCGCTGCCAGCAGCATTGCCTTTGTTCGAAACGGGGTGGCAGGATCAAAGGCCGCGTAATAGGCTGCAACCACCTGATGTGCCATCGGGATGCGAGCCAGATTATGCTTCAACTTTTGCCAAAAACCGACACGAACAGTTTCTTCATTGCGTTCCATCGTGTCGGGCTTAATTATGTCTTCACTATCCAGGTTTGGATATTGTTGGCTGTCAGTCATGAGGTAACATCCCCCGCCTGTGAGATTAGTTGTTAGAGATTATATGGAAGTTCATATTCCTGGATTCAAGCCGGGCGAACCAGGGAAGGATAATAAATGAAAATAACTCATGACATTGCAGCGGTGGTGACAGGTGGTGCTTCAGGTCTTGGAGAGGCAAGCGCAAGGGCCCTGGCAGCAGCAGGTGCCAAAGTAACCATCTTTGACATGAATACCCAGCGTGGCCATGAGGTGGCGGGCGAGATTTCAGGCCTTTTCGTTCATGCTGATGTGACATCGGATGAGAGCGTTGCGGCTGGCCTGGAGATTGCCCGGGCTGCGCACGGACAAGAACGTATCCTGATCAATTGTGCAGGCATTGCCATTGGCGAGAAAACCGCATCAATAGACAAGCGAACTGGTGAGGCCAGAGCTCATGCACTGGAGAGTTTTCAAAGGACAATTGCCGTCAACCTGATTGGCACGTTCAACATGATATCAAAATGTGCTGCCGGGATGATTGTCGCCGAACCTGTCACGACCGATGGTGGGCGTGGTGTTATTATCAATACTGCATCAATTGCCGGTACGGATGGCCAGATCGGTCAGGTGGCTTACGCTGCCTCAAAAGGGGGAGTGATTGGGATGACCTTGCCTGTGGCGCGTGATCTCATGAAAGATGGAGTGCGTTGCTGTACAATCATGCCGGGACTGTTCCATACGCCAATGGTGGCGGGCCTGCCAGATGAGGTTCGTGCAGCGCTTGCTGCCAATGTACCGTTTCCCGCGCGGCTTGGCGATCCGGCAGAGTATGCCAAACTGGCCCTGGCTATAGTTGATAATGACATGCTGAACGGCGAATGTATTCGCCTTGACGGCGCATTGCGCATGGCACCGCGCTAACAGGTTTTATCTGCCAGTATACCAGATCACTCCCATGATCACGATGACAGCTACAAACTGTAGCAAGACACGAGCACGCATCAGTTTTTGCGAGGTGTTCTTGTCGCCACCGCGCATCATGTTGATCAAGCCAAGCAACAGAACTATGGCAACTGCGCCAACGGCAACGGGTACAAGATATTCAACAAAACTCATGATTGCTCCATCATTGATAGTGTGACCGCTCACCAGTTTGGCTGGCCGGCCCTGAGCTTCAGGAGTTTCGGGACATCCTGTCCTGAAGCTTTACCGGCAGGAACCGACGAGCAAAAGCGGCCATCTGTGTTGAGTAGGTAACACGATAGTGCGTCTTTGGGTTGGCGCTTTCGGTCGCATGTATCAAGGCGGCCAGCACAGCATCGGGGCCCAGGCGATATTTCGGTTTCCAGCCATATCCGGTTTTGTGGCGGGATTCGTCTGGTGTTTCCAAGGGGGCAGGTGTTGAACCGGCTATTTTCTCAAGCTCGGCAATTCGTTGTTCGTACAATTTGCTGTTACGACCTTTTGCATAGTCGATGTTCTTCTTCAACTCTGCCAGCGCACGTTGGGTGAAGCGTGAGCGTATCGGCCCGGGCTGGATGGTGGATACCTTGATTCCGGTATCATGGAGTTCACGACGCATCGTATCTGTGAGACCTTCAAGGGCAAACTTGGATGCATTGTAGGCGCCTCGATAAGGCGTGGCAAAGAAGCCCAGAACGGAGGAACATTGAATAATACGTCCTCTGCCTTGGGTGTGCATAGCAGGAAGCAATCGGGTTGTCAGATCATGCCAGCCAAAAAAGTTGGCCTCGAATTGGGCGCGTAAAGCAGCGACGCTTAGGTCTTCTACCAGGCCGGGTTGACCATAGGCGCCATTGTTGAACAAGGCATCCAGCTTGCCATTGGTCAACTCAAGGGTTTTTTCAGCACATGCGGCAATGGAGGATGGATCAGTATAATCAAGCTCAATGGTTGCTAGGCCCTGGGCCTCAAGCATTTTCAAGTCTTCCGGTTTGCGTGCAGTTGCAATGACATGCCAGCCACGCTGCTTCATGCCGATGGCGCAGGTGTAGCCAATGCCAGATGAACATCCGGTGATGAGGATGGAGCGTTGCATGAGTGACGTCGCTAATTCACCTGATCCAGCAATCGACGGGCGATAACCTGGGCCTGAATTTCGCCTGCGCCTTCAAAGATGTTGAGAATGCGGGCATCACACAAAACGCGGCTGATATTGTACTCCAGCGCAAAGCCATTTCCACCATGGATTTGCAGGGCATTGTCAGCGCAGTTCCATGCCACACGAGCGCCAAGCAGCTTGGCCATGCCAGCTTCCACATCGCATCGCCTGTCTGCATCTTTTTCGCGAGCAGAAAAATAGGTCAACTGGCGTGCTGCCATGATTTCCACTGCCATCAATGCGAGCTTATCGGCAATCCGCGGGAATGATATAATGGGTTTGCCAAACTGAATGCGATCAGTTGCGTATTGCAGACCCAGATCAAGCGCATTCTGGGCCACACCGATTGCACGTGCTGCGGTTTGAATGCGCGCTGATTCAAACGTCTGCATCAGTTGCTTGAAGCCTTGTCCTTCTTCTTCACCCAGAAGATTTTCAGCTTTCACTTCAAAATTATCGAAGGCGATTTCGTATTCCTTCATGCCGCGATAGCCGAGAACCTCGATCTCTCCACCGGTCATGCCCTTGGCAGGGAACGGATTGTCATCACTACCGCGTGGTTTTTCAGCAAGGAACATGCTCAAGCCCTTGTAACCTGGTTCATCCGGGTTGGTGCGAACCAGCAAGGTCATTATGTCGGCGCGTACGGGATGGGTAATCCACGTTTTGTTGCCAGTGATCTTGTAGATGTCGCCTTCGCGCACCGCCCGGGTACGCAAGGATGCAAGATCAGAACCGGTGTTTGGTTCAGTAAAGACTGCAGTCGGCAGGATTTCACCCGTGGCTATCTTTGGCAGCCATTTTTCCTTCTGGGCTTGTGTGCCACCTGCGATGATCAACTCGGCCGCTATTTCAGGGCGCGTCCCCAGCGAGCCTATGGCGATCCATCCGCGTGACAATTCTTCAGAGACCACACACATGGATTCCTTGCCAAGGCCCATACCACCAAACTCTTCCGGCAGCGTCAGTGCAAATACACCAAGCTCTGACAGCTTTTCGATGATTTCCAGCGGTACATATTCATTGTTCAGGTGCCAGGCATGAGCATGAGGGGCAACATGCTCTTCGACAAAGCGGTTCATTTGCGACCGCATTTCATCAAGCATCGGGTCGAGACCGCAATCACCTGTTGTGAGATTTGCGCGTGCGTCAACCATCAACTCAACAAGACGTGCGCGAGAATGTGTGGTTGAGCCGGAGTGTATAAGCTCACCACATGCGCCCTGGCCCAGTCTTGCCATTGCCGTTGCAGGCACATCAAGTTCATGCAGGCGAATGGCCTCTTGCGAGTTCATGGCAATACCACCCGCGATGTGATTGAGGTATTCACCAAAACAGATTTGCGTAAGGAGCTCTTCAAGTTCGCCAAGACGGTCTTCGGTCTTGAGTTGGTCATGCCATCTGGCCATGGTTCTAAGGGTTTCAGCATATGTTGCCAGCCAGGCAATGCCGTGGACACAATGCT
>JBAUGO010000039.1:0-4121 GCA_049679775.1 Anderseniella sp. | reverse complement strand
TCATGTTCCATGAGCCTAAACGCTACTATGATGATGACAAGGAAGCCAAAGGCTTTTCATTCGAGCAGGAAGCGCTTACACGGCGGTTCTTCGAGCGCTACCTTGCTTCATCGCCAATTGATCCTGGCTGGTTGAAACAGCTGGAACAACAATGGATTGGCAAGGATATTTTCAAGTCAGGCCAGGATCTTGTCGTCGAGCAGTCAAATATTGTGACCGAGTTGACGCGTTAAACCAGTTCCCACAACAGCCGAAACGCCAACGCCCACATGACAATACCAATAATGCTATCCAGTATCTGCCAGCTTCTTGGCCGCTCAAACAAGGGCGCCAACAACCGCGCACCATATCCGAGCGAGAAGAACCAGACAAAGGAAGCAACAGCAGCACCTACTGCGTAAGCAACCCTGTCAATGCCATCATAGCGCGCGGAAAGCCCTCCCAGCAAAACCACCGTGTCCAGATAAACGTGCGGATTCAAGAACGTAAAGGCCAGCACAGTCGAGATGGCGACCTTGAGTGACATTGACGCCCCTTTGCCGGCCAGGAGTGCGTCAGGCTTGAACGCTCGCCTGAAGGCCATGAGGCCATAAACGAACAGGAAAATAGCGCCTCCAACCGTTATGAAACCCAACAAGACGGGAGCCTGTTTGATCAGCGTGCCAAGTCCGGCAACACCTGCGATAATCAACAAGGCATCTGACAACGCAC
This sequence comes from Anderseniella sp., assembly GCA_049679775.1. Classification (GTDB taxonomy): domain Bacteria; phylum Pseudomonadota; class Alphaproteobacteria; order Rhizobiales; family Aestuariivirgaceae; genus Anderseniella. Next base: position 3,410 of record JBAUGO010000039.1, on the reverse strand, counting down.
AAATCAGACACAGGATGAAAACATGCTCACGCTTTAGTCCTTGTCGCAGGATAAATGCGTTTTGCGCGCCAATTGCGATGATCAAGGTTCCGCCAAGCAGAAAGCCGGATATTGCGGGTGCCATCATGCGATCACCACCTTGTTCAAGCTGCGAGTGAAACGGGGACGAGCTTCAGACAAGAAGCATTCATGCGATGGTGAACCAGGCATTGGATATAACAATCAAAGACAAGTCAGGGGCGATGTAACAAGCTTGTAACTTGCTTTTGCCGCATTGTTAAAGGCAAATCAGGTCAATCTTGATTGAATATTGAAAGAAAAATGTTTCTACGCTTGAAGAAATACATGCCGCTTCTGCTGTCAGCTGCTTTGCTGGTCAACACCAGCTTGCCAGGCGTTGCGCAACAGCGAGGCAATACGCCAAAACTCATCCGTGATGCTGAGATCGAGGAATTGATGCGTCGGTATCTCAAACCGATCTTCAAGGTTGCTGGCATAGCGCCCAAGGCCGTCAATATCTACCTGATTGACGACAGTCGGATAAATGCCTTCGTGGCAGGCGGCCAGCGTATTTTCATTCATACCGGCCTGATTGAGCAGGCAGGAACGCCAAACGAAGTCATTGGTGTGCTGGCTCATGAAACCGCCCATGTGGCTGGTGGCCATCTGGCGCGCCTTGGTGTACAAATCGAACGCCAGTCCACGCTTGCCATTATAGGCACGTTGCTGGGTGCAGCAGCAGCGATTGGTGCGGCACGTTCTGGCGCAGGCACAAGCGGCGGGGCTACCGGTGCTCTGGTGCTGGGTGGATCCGAGTTTGCCAAGCAAAATTTGCTGACCTATGTGAGGGCCCAGGAAGCATCAGCCGATGAAGGCGCGCTGCGATACCTGGATGCAAGCAACCAGTCAGGCAAAGGTATGCTGACGTTGTTTCAAAAGCTCTATAATGAGTCCATTGCATCACTTCAGTTTGTGAACCCCTATGCAGTGTCTCATCCCTTGCCGCTCCAGCGCATCAGAACACTGGAAAACCGGGTCAAGGCATCAAGGAACTACGAAAAGAAGGACGAGGACTATTTGGTCTTCCGACACGAAATGGTAAAGGCGAAACTGGCAGGGTTCACCCGTTCACCACAATCGGTGTTTGCTTCCTATCCGGCTTCAAACAACTCCCTGCCCGCTCAATATGCTCGCGCGATCGCCACATATCGGATCGGTGACCTTCAATCAGCTATCCCGATGATTGACGCACTTATCGAGCGGATTCCTAAAAACCCATACTTTTGGGAATTGAAGGGACAGGCCCTTCTGGAAAAAGGCAGGCCACAAGAAGCCGTTGCTCCATTGCGTCAATCACTCAAGCTTTATCCAAATTCCGGGCTGATAGGCATGATGCTGGCTCAGTCATTGCTTGCTGCTGACACCAGGGAGGGTGCCAAAGAGGCGCTTTCTGTATTGGCCAAGGCAGAGCGATTCGAAGAAGACTCCTCACAACTGCATCTGCACAAGGCACGCGCATACGGCATTCTGGGCGATTATGCGCGCGCCGAACTGGCCACCGCAGAAAATGCCCTGTTGCGGGGTGACAAAAAACTCGCCAAGCAGAAAGCTGAAGGCGCCAGATCAAGAGCCAAGGAAGGATCCAGTGTCTGGATTCGTGCTAGCGACATTCTCAACCTGCTCAACAAGAAAAGTTGAGGATGCAAATACCTTTCTGATAGCTATAAAAGCTTGCAAACACCAAATTAGACAAACAGATAATCAGGAGTTTCCGATGCGTATGAATTTGACATCATGGATGGTAGCGCTCGCCATAGGCGCCGGCAGTATTGCCATACCAGGAGCAACTGTGTCCGCTCAGGAAACATTCTCCAAGACCCAGGTGAATGAGTTGCACAATATCATTCGGCAGTACATGTTGGAAAATCCGGCACTGCTGCAGGAGATGATTGAAAAACTTCAAATTGCAGAACGCGAGCAACAGGAAAAGAAATCCATTGCCGCCATAGAAAGCAACGCAGATATCCTGTTTCGCAACAAAACTGATGTAGTCGTTGGAAACCCGGACGGCAATGTAACCATGGTTGAATTCTTCGATTACAATTGCGGATATTGCAAACGCTCAGTCGCAGATGTGTTGCGCCTGACTGAGGAAGACAAGAACCTGCGCATTGTGATGAAGGAATTTCCGATTCTTTCTGAAGGGTCGCAGATTGCATCTCGCGCAGCGATCGCCTCCAAGAAACAAGGGAAATACTGGGAGTTTCATCTGGCCATGATGGCCAGCCAGGGCAGCATAGACGGCGAGGAAAAGGTCATGGCCATTGCAGCCGAAGCCGGACTTGACGTGGAAAAGCTTAAGGCTGACATGAAAGCTGACGAAGCAACCATCAACAAGGAACTGGCTGAAACCCAGGCACTCGCAGCCGCTTTGGGTATTGGTGGAACACCTGCATTTATCGTGGACACAAAGTTACTTCCCGGCGCCCTTCCCTATGAGGAACTGGCCAGCGTCGTCAAAACCGTGCGTGATAACGGCGGATGCAAATTCTGCTGATCATCTGAACAGCGAATAACACGCTCATCCACAGGCTGGTTCTGCCAAACGCTTGGCCAGCCTGCTTTTTTGTGGCACTAGAAGGTACAAGATTCAATTCTTACCTTTAGAGATTCACGGAGTTGCGAAGCGGTGTCAGTCACCATCCTCATCCTGAACGGTCCAAACCTGAACATGCTGGGTACGCGTGAACCTGAAATCTATGGCTCAACGACCCTCGCCGAGATCGAAGGCTCTTGTGTAAAGCATGCCCAAGCGGTTGCTGTGAAGGTTGATTTTCGCCAGACCAATCTGGAAGGAGAGCTGGTTACCTGGATACAACAGGCACCGGAAACCGCCAACGCCATCATCATCAACGCGGGTGCTTATACCCACACATCTGTTGCAATTCATGACGCTTTGAAAATGTGCACTCTTCCAATTGTCGAGCTGCATCTGTCAAATGTGTACAAGCGCGAAAAATTTCGCCATAAGAGCTATATCTCGGCAGTTGCCAACGGAGTCATTTGCGGCTTTGGCGCACACGGATATCAACTGGCAATTGATGCAGCACGGCAACTTGCTGCAATACCTCATGTAAAAGTCTGAACAATCACAAAACCGGACCCGAAAATGGCCAAAGACACAAAATCTTTCGACAATGACCAGATACGCCAGCTGGCCGAAATTCTGACCGAGACCGGGCTGAGCGAGATAGAACTCGAAAGAGACGGCTTGAAAATTCGCGTTGCTCGCGAAATTTCTGCGACCTATGCGATGCCGGCAAATATGCACTATGCCCCTGCCACGGCTGCGGCTCCGGTGGCTCAACCAGCCCCCGCAGCAGCTGCATCTGCTCCAGCAGGAAACGCCC
>JBAUGO010000038.1:0-2305 GCA_049679775.1 Anderseniella sp. | reverse complement strand
AGTTGCCTGTCACCGTTCATGTCCTCGGGGCCAAACGCGACAGAATCGATGTCGGTCTCCACGTAACGCACGCCAAGGTTGCCCCGGAACATGCCGATCTCATAGTTGGCCTGCGCATACAAAGCCGTGGTCTTCTCACCAACGTCAAAGAACTGGTTCTCGTCCGAGCTCGGGTTCAGGATATCCGGGCTGGTCGGATCATGTTCTATAACAGCGGCCTGAATGATGTCGATCACTTGCTGTGGGTTGTTAAAAGCGCGATCCGGATCGACGATCAGGAAGTTTGGAAGGTAGAGATTCCTGCCGTCGGCATCATTGAAGTTTTTGGGACCATTGACCAGCAGTTCTTCGAACAACAGACCATTGGGACTATCAACCATCTGGCTGAAGCCACCAATATTGTCACTGACGTCGTTGAATTTGCTCGACGAGTCATTGTAACGCACACCAAAATCGACCGAGGTTAGAAGGCCCCACTCCAGATCATAGGTAAAATCTACGCGGAACGCGTCTTCTGCGTTATCAGTGGTGTTGCGACCGTATTGAAGCTGATCCAAAACGACATTGGCCGGATTCGTCAGGTCGGCAGCCGATGGAGCAAATGTTGAATTATCATTTATGCCCCATGCCAAGGATCTACCGGATAAATCATAGGCGATCGGAAAGCAGTTATCGTTGCTGGTTCCATCAAGAGGACAACTAGGGTTGATGAAGTTTAGCGTCGTGCTCAGATTAGGGTTGACCGTATCCGAATTTGTCGAGGCAATCTCAGCGCTTACAGACAGCCTGTCACCATTCCACTCACCGCCTAATGCAAAAATTTCACTGTCCGTAACGCGACCACCGGTATCACTTGAGAAGCGCAGGTTCGGATCTTCATCATCCACGTTGACCAGATCTGGCTCAATTGTGCCTCGAAGTGCCGCGGGGAACCGCCCAGGACCTACTTGAAAATTAACTGTTTCAAACGCCGAAGGAATGCTGGTATTTACAAATGAACCCACACCGGAAGCCTGCAGCCTGTAAGAGTCCTGACTGCGCTCCTGCTCATTAATGATGGCGTCGAAGTGAAACTTGAGACTATCGTTAGGTGCCCACTCAAAGGTTGTGGCCACGTTGGTCGTTGCGTAGTCATAGTTCTCCTGTTCCTGCACAAAGAACTGTATACCGAGAAACTCCGCCGGGTCGGCGCCAGGAGGCGCAGCAAGCGTATCGCGGTCAGCGCGCGGACGGAAGGATACGGATTCCTGTTCCGTATAACTGCCGCTGATCACGAAGCCAAAATCACCCGCATCGGTCGACCAGTTTTTGCCAAAAGCACCTGACAATCTTGGCTGAATGCCTTCGGTACTCAGGCTGCTGTCTTCTCCCTGAAGCCTTATCGAGCCCAGGGTTTCAGTCAGATCGAGCGGACGTATCGTTTTCAGGTTGATCGTTCCGCCGACAGAACCCTCAATGGTCTTGGCGTCAGGCGATTTAGTCACTTCAACCGCTGAAATAATCGCTGAATTGACATCTTCAAAATCGATGCCGCTGCGACCGGAACCCGAACCGACCGTGGATACACCATTGATTTCAGTGCGGTTAGCGTTGGTGCCGCGGATCTGAACGCCAGTACCAACACCGGCTGTGCGGGTGATCTGGATACCGGTTATGCCCTCGAGAACCTCAGCCAGATTTTGATCTGGCAACTTGCCGATGTCCTCTGCAATAACGACTTCGATCAGCTTGTCCGAATCTCGCTTCTGATCGATGGCGCCTGCCAAAGACCCGCGGATACCGGTCACAACAACCTCTTCGATGGCCGCATCTTCTTGCGCCACAGTGACTGGCGCGAAGGCCAAAGCGGCTGTAGATAGCGCCACGGTGGTAATAAATCGTTGGAAATTCACGGTTGGTCCCCCTCAATTGGATTTTTCGCGATGGTAATTCGACGGTATAGCCGCCTTTATGAACCAATGCGCCCCTATTTGTCAACCGAAATTACAATCCAATTAGTCTTATTTGGTAGGACCAATTGAAATTTCAGGGCCAGAAAGAACGGGCGCAGGATTAAAAATTGAGAATTCGCGAGGCTTCTGCGCGCATGTTCCGTGCGGACCGCCTGCATAAAGAAAAGCCTCGCAGCAGTGACTTAGCCAGATGTTTCTCGTCTGTACTTGATATTTTTGTCAATTGCGTAAACTATTGGTATGTAAGTCCGGCTAGGCAATTTTGCTATACCAGTTCATACGGGAAGAGAAACCATGAAAGACAAGCGGCTTTTTCATACGGTTGCCGAGCAGATAATGGCAATGATTAAAAG
>JBAUGO010000037.1:0-8031 GCA_049679775.1 Anderseniella sp. | reverse complement strand
CAACCGGGTAAAACCGGCCTGCTGGCCGGGCGCAAGGTGATCATAACCGCAGGTCCGACGCATGAGCCCATTGATCCGGTAAGATATATCGCTAACAGGTCATCGGGCAAACAGGGGTATGCCCTGGCAGAAGCTGCCATCGCACTTGGTGCTGAAGTGGCCCTTGTATCCGGTCCGGTCAACCTTGCCGTGCCGCCTGGCGTGGAGTTGATCAGGGTCGAGACAGCCCGTGAAATGATGAACGCGGTTGAAGGTGAACTGCCATGTGATATGGCAATCTTTTGTGCGGCTGTTGCGGACTGGCGAACTGAAACAGATGCGAAGCAGAAAATGAAGAAAGACGGTTCCGGCAATCCACCACAGCTTCATTTGGCAGAAAATCCGGACATCCTGAAAACGGTGGGGCACCTGAAAGAAATGCGACCCAAACTGGTCGTCGGCTTTGCTGCGGAAACCGAAAACGTCGAAGCCAATGCTCGCAAGAAACTAAAGGCCAAGAACGCCAATATCATTATTGCAAATGACGTGAGCGATAAGGGCGATTTGTCAGGTGGCGTCATGGGCGGTTCATACAACACAGTTCATCTGGTCAGCGAAGACAACACTGAAAGCTGGAACAAGATGTCTAAGCAGGATGTTGCGGCAAAGCTGATGGACCGGTTTGCTGTAATGCTCACCGCATGAGCGATCACGTCACGATAGAGATCAACTGGCTGGAACACGGCAATGGACTTCAGTTGCCTGCCTACGAAACCAGCCAATCGGCAGGCATGGACTTGCGTGCTGCCTTGCCTGAAAGCTCGCCCATTGTGATGGCCCCGATGGAACGGGCTCTGGTGCCCACGGGTTTTGCGATGGCTTTGCCGCAAGGGTTTGAGGCGCAAGTGCGACCACGCTCAGGACTTGCCATCAAGCACGGTATCACCTGTCTCAACTCACCTGGCACCATAGATGCTGATTATCGTGGCGAAGTGAAAGTGATCCTGATCAACCTCGGGCAGGAAGCCTTCACCATCAAACGCGGCGAACGCATTGCGCAAATGGTCATAGCCCGCATCGAGCAGGCCCGACTTCTGGAAGTTGAGTATCTATCAGACACAGATCGCGGCAATCGAGGCTTCGGCTCAACTGGAAAGGCATGATCTCATGGCCTTGAGCGAGACAGAGATTGAACGCTATGCCCGCCATATCGTGCTGCGCGAAATCGGTGGGCCAGGCCAACAAAAGCTGAAAGCGGCAAAGGTTCTGGTGATCGGCGCGGGTGGACTCGGCGCGCCTGTACTCATGTATCTGGCAGCAGCTGGTATTGGCACTATAGGCATTGTGGATGATGATGTGGTCTCGCTATCCAATCTGCAGAGACAAGTTATTCATTCTACGAAGCATGCAAATGACAAGACGGCCAAAACAGAAAGTGCCGCGCAACGACTTGGTGACTTGAACCCAGATGTTGACATCATCAAGCATACGATGAGACTGGATGCCTCCAACGCGATGGACGTCATAGCAGGCTACGATATTGTTGCTGACGGATGCGATAATTTCATTACACGATTTATGGTGTCTGATGCATGCTACCTGCTGAACAAGACGCTGGTTTCTGCTGCGGTTGGGCAATTTGACGGGCAGATATCAACCTTCAAACCACACCTGAAACAGCGTGATGGCACCCCATTTCCAAGCTATCGCTGCCTGAATGGTGAAATACCTCCAGATGGCCTGATCCCGTCTTGCGAAGAAGCCGGGATCATCGGGGCACTGACGGGGGTCATCGGCTCCATGCAAGCCATGGAAGTGATCAAGGAAGCGGCTGATATTGGCGACAGTCTTGCCGGCCGGCTGGTCATGTATGACGCGTTGTCCACCCGGTTCATGGTGACAAAACTTTCCTGGAACCCCGATAATCCGCTGAACGGCAGCAAGCCGACAATCCACGATTTGTCTGCTTACAGCCAGTTCAGTCGGTAGAGTTCAGGTCTTCAGGGCGTGGCGTTGAAATTATGTTATAGCCTGAGTCTACAAAGTGGATTTCTCCAGTAACGCCACCGGACAATGGCGACAGCAGATAGAGCCCGGCACCCCCGACCTCTTCCAGTGCTACTGGCCTGCGCAGGGGTGAATGCTTGCGCTGGAACGAGAACATGGCGCGCGCATCCGCTATCCCGGCACCTGCAAGTGTCCGCATAGGACCTGCTGAAATGGCATTCACCCTTATGCCTTTGGGACCATAGTCGGCGGCCAGATATCGCACGGATGCTTCCAGCGCTGCCTTGGCAACTCCCATGACATTATAGTTGGGCATAACCCTGGTTGCCCCACCATAAGTCAAGGTAACCATGGAGCCTCCGTCGTTCATCATGGCGGCTGCACGCCTGGCAATCTCGGTAAACGAGAAGCAGGAAATGATCATGGTGCGGGAAAAGTTCTCACGTGTGGTATCAGCGTACAAACCGCTCAGTTCGTTCTTGTCGGAGTAGGCGATGGCATGCACCAGAAAATCAATGCTGCCCCATTGCTTTTTCAGTGTATCAAACACACCATCCACTGTGGAAATATCCTCTACATCGCAAGGCATGACCAGGGATGAGCCTGCCAGTTCTGCAAGGGGGGCAACCCGTTTGCCAAACGCATCTCCCTGGTAAGTGAATGCCAGTTCTGCGCCATGCTCACGCAAGGACTTTGCAATCCCCCAGGCGATGGAGTGGTCATTGGCTACCCCCATGATGAGGCCGCGGCGGCCTTTCATCAAATCGCTCTTGTGTTCAATCATTGAAAATCCTGAAGTCTGGGGGAGGGGAAGGGAAACCGTAGGCCGCAAACTAGCCGTTAAAGCGCTGGAAAACCAGAGTGCCGTTTGTTCCACCAAATCCGAAACTGTTGGATAGAACGACATCAAGCACGGCATTGTCCTGTCGCTTCAAGACAATCGGCATATCGGCAAACTCAGGGTCGAGTTCCTCAATGTTGGCGCTTTCGCATATAAAGCCGTGCTGCATCATCAATATCGAATATATGGCCTCCTGCACACCTGCTGCACCGAGCGAATGGCCGGTCAATGATTTGGTTGCGGAAATGGATGGAACATTTTTGCCGAACACTTCACGGATGGCCTCGATTTCACGTAGATCGCCAATGGGTGTGGAGGTTGCGTGTGGGTTGATGTAGTCAACCTTGTTCTTCACGCTCGACAAAGCCTGCTTCATGCAGCGCGCTGCACCTTCACCAGATGGTTGCACCATGTCATAGCCATCTGATGTTGCACCATACCCAACCAGCTCACAGTAGATTTTTGCCCCGCGCGCCTTTGCATGCTCAAGCTCTTCCAGCACCAGTGTGCCACCACCACCGGCAATGATGAAGCCGTCGCGGTTCTTGTCATAGGCACGAGAGGCCTTTGCGGGTGTGTCATTGAAGTCAGATGACATGGCACCCATGGCATCAAACAGGACTGACAGTGTCCAATCCAGCTCTTCACCCCCGCCTGCAAACATCACATCCTGTTTGCCCCACTGAATCAATTCAGCAGCATTTCCTATGCAATGGGTCGACGTGGCGCACGCTGACGAGATTGAATAATTGACACCCTTGATACCAAAGGGAACTGCAAGCGTTGCAGAATTGGTTGAGGACATGGCAGGAGGTACGGCAAACGGACCAACACGTTTTGGTCCTTTTTCCCGGGTAATATCTGCCGCATTCACGATTGTGCGCGTTGATGGACCACCCGATCCCATGATGATACCGGTGCGTTCATTCTTGACGTCAGACTCTTCCAGTCCTGAATCTGTTATTGCCTGCTGCATTGCTACCCAGTTCCAGGCAGCACCATCGCCCATGAACCGGCGTACGCGACGATCAATCGCTGCATCAAGATCAATTGTTGGAGCACCGTGCACCTGACAGCGAAACCCCAGTCTCGCATAGTCTGCAGCATGGACAGTACCGGGCCTTGCCTCGCGCAAGGATGTTGTCACCTCTTCAGCATTACTACCAATGCTGGACACAATTCCAATGCCTGTGACTACAACACGTCTCATATTATTCCATCCGCTTTTTTTCGCTGCCCAAGCAAGGTGAATTCAGTCTTTTTTCTCATCAACGAAAGTGCCAACACGCATGTCAGTGGTGGTGTAGATAATTTCGCCATCAGCCTTCATGACACCATTGGCGATGGCCATGTTGAGCTTGCGCAAGATAAGTCTTTGCACATCGACCACATATTCGACTTTCTTTACGGTAGGCGTAACCATTCCGGTGAACTTGACTTCGCCGACACCCAGCGCACGTCCGCGACCTGGCGCACCCATCCAGCCCAGGAAGAAGCCCGTTAGCTGCCACAAGGCATCAAGTCCAAGGCACCCCGGCATTACCGGGTCACCGTGAAAATGACACGGGAAAAACCAAAGATCCGGCTTGATGTCAAACTCGGCAACGACCTGACCCTTGCCTGCAGAACCACCCGTTTCCGATATGGAGGTTATGCGGTCAAACATCAACATTGGTGGCAAGGGCAATTGCGCATTGCCTTCGCCAAACAATTCTCCCCGGCCACAGGCCAGTAAATCTTCAAACTCAAAGTGCGATTGACGTTCGCTCATTGTATGCGGCCCTGATTCTCATATACGCCAGCAAACGCTGGCTTCCCCAGACTAGACCCGATTTGGTAACATATCGAAACAATCTGTGAAAGCACTAACCAGCACTTGTAAATTTACCACGCAATAAGAGCCAGCCTGCGAAAATAAACGGCAAGATTGCAACCAACAGCTCTTAAGGATATATAGGGGCATGAGTATCCGGTCAGATGCCGGAGATTTGAGCATCAAGGCTAATGAAATGACCAGTTCTGAAAAACTAGAAAACAGGTTGCGTGAGGCTGGTTTGCGTCCGACGCGACAGCGCATGTCACTGGGTGAATTGTTGTTTGCCTGTGGTGACCGGCACATCACTGCAGAACAATTGCATGCCGAAACTGTACGAGCTGGCATTGCTGTCTCACTGGCCACAATCTACAATACCTTGAACCAGTTCACTGAAGCAGGACTGCTGCGTGAGGTGGCCGTTGAAGGGCACAAGTCATACTTCGATACCAACACTTCCAATCATTATCACTATTACCTGGAAGATGAAGGCCAATTGATGGACATCGACAGCGATCAGATGATGGTAAAAGGACTGCCGGTGCCGCCAAAAGGCATGAAAATCGGCCGGATAGACATCATAGTCCGGCTCGAAAAGGAAATCGGCTGACGGGTTTACTTCTGGTAGGTTTCGCCGGGATAAACGCCGAACAATCTGTCCTGGCGCACATAACCCTCGTAGCTGCCAAAAGCAACGCCACACCATTGTCCATCACACGTGTTCAGATCTCCCAGTGCGCCAGATGATACGCGCGCGATCAATCCGGCCCCATCTTGGGGAGAGTTTTTAAGCTCAACCTGAGTGTCTTTTGCCCATGGTGCGGCAACCACGGTTCTTCGGCCGGACAGAAGCGAATGATAGACCCAGCCTTCAGCCCCCTCGCTGTCGCGAACACGGCGCCAATGCTCAAATTCAGCAACGATCTCCACGGGCAGTTTCTCTTGCGTAAACACCCAGGCAACACCGTGTTCATTGGATGGGCCACGCCGGACATTGACCCGTTGTGACTTCAAGCTGACAAATCTGGGCAGTGGCAGGCCGGTTTGGGTTTTAGGTGCAGATGCAGCAGGCTTGCCGTCTTGTGCAGCGTTGGCGGTGCCGAGCGTTGCCTGATGGTCAGAGCCAGTAAAGGCATAAATAATACCCCCCATCACCAATAGTGACAGGATCAGAAAAAGGGCAGGACCCAAACCTAGTCGTCTTGATGCCATTTTCCAGCCTTCACTGGCCATGTAGGCCAGTTGTTTCAATGAGTGCAGTTTACACGAGCACTTGTGCAACATAAACAGGAATGGATAAATGATTTGCAAGACCCGGTGCTTAATCATCACCGAACTGCAGATGGACCCTTTCGGGAGAGAGCTAAATGGCCACGCGCAAGACAAATGTAATTGTAACCCGCAAATTACCAGATGTGGTCGAGACACGGATGCGTGAACTATTCACCACAACGCTGAATGAAACTGATGAACCGATGAGCCAGTCGGACCTGATAGAGGCAGTCAAGACATGTGACGTGCTGGTGCCAACAGTCACTGATCGGATTGACAAAGCCGTCATCATGCAAGCTGGCGACCAACTCAAGCTGATTGCAAACTTTGGTACCGGTGTTGATAATATAGATGTCGAGACGGCGACCAATCGCGGCATTACAGTTACCAACACGCCCGGCGTATTAACTGAAGATACCGCCGATATGACCCTTGCATTGATACTGGCAGTATCACGTCGGATCATTGAGGGAGCCGCTGCAATCGCTGATGAAGATTTATGGAAAGGCTGGTCTCCAACATGGATGCTGGGTCGGCGAATTTATGGCAAGCGGTTAGGCATAATCGGCATGGGCAGGATCGGTCAGGCAGTGGCGCGCCGTGCGAAGGCTTTCGGCTTGCAAATCCACTATCACAACAGAAAACCTGTTCACGCTTCCGTTGAAGAACAGCTTGAGGCGACTTATTGGGAGAGTCTCGACCAGATGCTTGCCCGGATGGACATAGTCTCGGTGAACTGCCCACATACACCTGGAACCTATCATCTGCTGTCAGGGCGACGTTTGCAGTTATTGAAACCTTCCGCCTTCATCATCAATACGGCACGTGGGGAAGTGATCGACGAGAATGCACTGGCGCGCATGCTGGAAAAGGAAGAACTTGCCGGTGTTGGTCTTGATGTGTTCGAACATGAACCAGCGGTCAACCCACGCTTGTTGAAGTCACCACGTGCAGTGCTTATGCCGCACATGGGCTCAGCAACTATAGAGGGTCGCATTGACATGGGAGAAAAGGTTATCATCAATATCAAGACATTCATTGACGGGCACAAGCCGCCAGACCGTGTCGTTCCTGCCATGCTCTAGAAATGCAAAACCCCGGTGCTCGAAAACGAACACCGGGGTTATTATTTTATGCAGATGTATTGTTATTCCGCATGCGAGCAGTTCTATTCTTCAGCTTCATCCTTGCTGCCAGCCAGGTCTTCACCAGTTTCCTGGTCAACCTGCTTCATCGACAGGCGCACCTTACCGCGGTTGTCAAAGCCGAGCAGCTTGACTTTTACAGCCTGACCTTCGGAAACGACATCTGACACCTTCTCGACACGCTTCGGCGCCAGTTCGGAAATGTGTACCAGGCCATCTTTTGCGCCAAAGAAATTCACGAAAGCACCAAAGTCGACAACCTTGACCACCTTGCCATCATAGATGACGCCTTCTTCAGGCTCAGCCACGATGGAGTGGATCCAGTCACGAGCTGCCTTGATTGATGCACCATCAGATGAAGCGATGTTAATGACACCGTCATCGTTGATGTTGACCTTTGCACCAGTCTTTTCGACGATTTCACGAATGACCTTGCCGCCAGTCCCGATCACTTCACGGATCTTGTCAGCTGGAATGGTCATCACTTCGATACGTGGTGCATGCTCACCCAGCTCTGCACGACCAGAAGTAATGGCTTCTGCCATCTTGCCCAGTATGTGCATGCGGCCTTCCTTGGCCTGATAAAGTGCTGTGGACATGATTTCCTGCGTAATGCCGGTGATCTTGATGTCCATCTGCAGAGAAGTCACGCCTTCTTCGGTGCCTGCAACCTTGAAGTCCATATCCCCCAGGTGATCTTCATCTCCCAGGATATCTGACAGAACAGCGAAATCCTTGCCTTCAAGAATAAGGCCCATGGCGATACCTGCAATCGGCCGCTTCAGTGGAACACCAGCATCCATCATGGACAGGGATGCACCACAGACAGAAGCCATTGAGGATGAACCGTTGGATTCGGTAATTTCCGATACAACACGCATGGTGTAGGGGAAGGTTTCCTTTGTTGGCAACATCGGATGTACCGCGCGCCAGGCAAGTTTGCCGTGACCGATTTCGCGTCGACCGGTAAAGCC
>JBAUGO010000036.1:0-8135 GCA_049679775.1 Anderseniella sp. | reverse complement strand
ATATGGATCAGCGCAACAGGGCCATGCTTGGCCGCCACAGCCTGCAGGATCGGATAGGTGATCGAATGGTCACCGCCCAGAGTGATCGGACGGACAGGGAACCGCAACAGATCCTCATAGGCTTCGCGGATGCGGCGCGAAGCATCCGGCAGATTGAATGTGTTGATCGCTACATCGCCCACATCTGCCACCTGGAGACTGGCAAAGGGTGCGGCTCCGGTGGCAACATTGAAGGGACGAAGCAGGCAGCTTTCCGCCCGGATCGCGCGGGGCCCAAAGCGTGTGCCCGCTCTCCAAGACGCGCCAATATCAATCGGCACGCCGATGAAACAGGCGTCCAGTCCTTCGGCGGTCTTCGCCTCTGGCAGGCGCATCATGGTAGGCGTTCCGCCGAAGCGGGGCATCTCGTTGCCGCCGAGCGGTTGATTGTAGGTCATAGTGGATTGCCCCTGTTGATCGTGAGGACGCATGAGTTGCAGCTTAAACTCAAGACATAGGTAACACTATTGGCCCGAGCGGGCCAGACAATGGCTCAAGCCTGCTGGTGTTGAAGTTTCGCTCTCAAATCTGATTGTATCTTCGAATGGGTGAAAAACCCAATCCTCCTTTAACCGGGTAAGTTTTTTTAACAACCGCAACTTTCTCAAAAATGATCATTGGATCACTGGTTGCCTGTTCCCAAAGACATCTGGGAGAAAAACTTCCACGCGATTTCACTTTGATGTTTGTGATTATCTGGTTCTGTATAGATCACCAGTTTCAGATCAACGCACCAATCAGCACTGCCAGCAATCAACAGCTCTTCGCTTTCAAGCTCTGACTTAATTGAGGCCTCCGGCAACCACGCAAGACCCGCTCCTTGAAGACACAAACTCTTTAATGCTTCAGCAAATGCGTCCGTATGACGGACCAAGAGATTGGGTTGATTATTGCTGAACAATTGCTCTGCAACAGCACCTAGATATGACCCACTGGAATATCGCAGATAAGGCATAGGTGGAGAGTTCCATCCTGGTAATTGCCAGCCTTTCGCCAGTTCCTTCCTGTGAGAGTAAACAGGCACCAGGCGCTCCGTGCCAATTTCAATGAACTGGAATTTTTGCTCATCCAACAAGACAGGAATACCGGGAAAACGATAACACATCAGAAAGTCACAGTTGCGCTCTGATAGTTGCTCATAACAATTGTGCAGATTGTCTGAAGTTACATGGGTTTTCAAACTTGGTATGATTGTTTCCAGATCAGATACAAGCGGCATCAAATTATGGATGGAGATTGAGTGAGGTGCTGCAAATCTGATCGTATCTATGTCAACGCCAACCTTTGCGCGAACGTCGTCACGACCGCGGTGTAAAGCCTGAATCATGCGCTTGGCTGTTGGTAAAAACTCATCCCCTGCTGGCGATAAAGTCGCCGGGAAGGTTTTCCGATCAATCAGTTCAACACCGAGCCAGGTTTCCAATGATTGGATGCGCCTTGAAAAGGCTGATTGCGTAATATTTCGCTCGGCAGCTGCCTTTGTGAAATTCAAACTGCGCGCAAAACTGACAAAATCCTCTAACCAGTTTGTGTCCATTTATGTCCCCTTTGGTTGAGAGATATAAAACACAATTTTGGTTATTATGCGAATTTGGAATAACGTTATGAAATCATAGCATTGGCAGCCGGATCAAATTTATTTCAGTCTGGCTCCAGTCTGAAATTGTTCGAAAGACATTTAACCATGCATCTAGCTCGTTTCAAACGTATCTCGCTTGGTCATTTTCCCACACCATTAGAGAAGATGGAGAATCTGACCAGGACGCTGGGCGGGCCGCAATTGTGGATCAAAAGAGACGATTGCACAGGCTTGGCAACGGGTGGCAACAAAACCCGAAAACTTGAGTATCTGGCAGCTGATGCGATATCAAAGGGTGCTGATACGCTCGTGACGCAAGGTGCAACGCAATCCAACCATGTCCGCCAAACAGCAGCAGCGGCCCGCAAGCTGGGCATGAAGTGTTTCGCACTTTTGGAGCGCCGCGTCACAAATCAAGGTGATCAATATGAGCAAGCCGGCAATGTATTGCTCGATGATATTTTAAAATGCGAATATGAATTTCGCGATGAAGGTCTGGATATGAATGCTGAAGGCCAGGCCTTCGCAGACAAGTTAGCGGATCGGGGGCACAAGACATATTTTATTCCCGGTGGGGGATCCAACCCGATCGGTGCGCTTGGATATGCCAATGCTGCAGCTGAACTGGTTTATCAGGCTGACAGCATGGGAATTCATTTCAGCAAACTCGTACACGCCACTGGCAGCGCAGGTACCCAGGCAGGACTTGTGGCAGGTTTTCACGCCATGAATACGCCTATTGATATCGTTGGCATTTCCGTTCGTGCCAACAAGGAAAAGCAAATCGACAATGTGCACAAACTCGCTGTTGCTACAGCAGATCTGATCGGTGCCCGTGGTGAATTGAAACGGGGCATGGTCGAGGCCTTTGATGAATATGTCGGCCCGGGTTACGGACAGCCAACTGATGAGATGGTCAATGCAATTTCACTGTTGGCAGCAGAGGAAGGTATTTTCCTTGATCCCGTCTATTCGGGAAAAGGGATGGCCGGTTTGATCGGCCTGATCCAAAAAGGGTATTTCCGCAAAGATGAAAATGTCGTCTTCCTTCATACCGGCGGAGCATCAGGGCTATTTGCCTATCAGCATTTGTTCTCCAAACAGAAGGCAGCTTGATGGGATCAATCGTTTTCGAACGACAAGGCAAGGGATTTCCGCTGGTTTTGGTGCATGGCTATCTGGCAGGCGCTGAAATTTGGCGAAAGCAAATAGATCATTTCAAAGGCCGCTTTGAGGTGATTGCACCTAATTTGCCTGGCTTTGGGGCAAGTTCAAAAATAGAGGCCCCCACAACCATTCCAGGTTTCGCAGAAAAGATTCTGCAAGATCTGATGCAAATGGGTGTGACGCGATTTCATTTGGTGGGCCACTCCATGGGTGGAATGATCGTTCAGGCGATGGCAGTGTTGGCGCCTGAGAGAATTCACCATCTGGTCTGTTATGGAACTGGTCCTGTTGGTGTTTTACCCAATCGCTTTGAAACCATCGACGCTTCACGAAAGCGCCTTTCCAATGACGGTTTGGATAAAGCCGTGAAACGCATTGCTACGACGTGGTTTCGCGATGGCGAGAATGCACAAGGCTATCAGCAATGTGTTGAACTGGGAATGCAGGCCAGCATGCAGGCGGCTTTGGGTAGTCTTGATGCCTGGGAAACATGGGACGGTTCAGATCAACTGTCACACATCAAAGCACCTAGTCTGGTGATTTGGGGAGATGGTGATCGTTCTTATGGTTGGTCTCAACCCGAAGCTTTATGGCGAGGAATTCCCAATTGTTCTTTGGCTGTGGTCCCGGGTTGTGCGCATAATGTTCACATGGAAAAACCTGGATTGTTCAACGCGATTTTGGAAGATTTTCTGCCGACTAATTCGTGAATATCAATTGAAACGAATTTAATCCGCCCATCACTGTCGGCAAATGGGCATAAGAAAAGGGAGTTGGAAATGAAAAAATCAATCATTGGCGCATTTGTAGCATTGGCGATGTCGTCCACTGCTTCAATGGCGGAATCCGTTAAAATCGGTGCGCCCGCCTGGACAGGTGCCCAGGCAATAGCCGCCCTCATCAATGAGGTTGTGACCACAAAAATGGGTGGTCAAGCTGAATTGGTCCCAGGTGATAACGCAGCAATTTTTGCCGCAATGGATGCCGGCAAGGGTGATATTGACGTGCATCCTGATGTCTGGCTTCCAAACCAAAAAAGCTTCACAGACAAATATGTTGCTGGCGCAGGAACAGTTGCTTTGTCTGAGAACGCCTATGAAGGAAAGCAGAGTTTTTGCGTTTCAAAGCAATTTTCAGAGGCCAACAAAGTCACCTCCATCTTTGATCTGGCACGCCCTGAAATTGCCAAGCTGATGGATTCTGACGGTAATGGCAAAGGCGAAATCTGGATTGGTGCTCCCGGTTGGGCTTCTGCCAATGTGAATGAAGTAAAAGTCCGCGACTATGGCCTTTTGCCTTTCATGGACCCGATCCGCGCGGATCAGTCAGTCATGACTGCAACCGTTGGCGACTCCATCAAAAAGGGTATTGGGTACGCATTTTATTGCTATTCACCACACGCGATCTGGTTCCAGCATGATGTTGTGCGTCTGTCAGAGCCAGCTTTTGATCCGGAAAAATATAAAGCCATCCAGCCCGCTCAAGATCCGAACTGGTATGAGAATTCAAAAGTCATGACCGAAGATGCGCTCAAGCAAGTGCAAATTGCCTATTCCAAGTCTTTGGCTGAACGTTCTCCTGCAATTACGGAGCTTTTGAAAAACATCAAATTGACTGGTGATGATGTTTCCAGTTTTGCTTTCCAGATTGAAGGCGGAAAACCGGCTGCTGAAGTTGCCAAGGAATGGGTCGCTGCCAATTCTGATCGTGTTGATGGCTGGCTCGGTCTGAAATAAGAAAACCGGACGGAGTGCCCATCATGTGTGGGCACTCCGAACACCCCAAACAAGTGTGGGAACGTAATGCCCAAGCAAGGCTATTCAATTGAGATATCCAACGTTTGGAAAATCTTCGGATCCCAGGCTGAAAAAGCATTGGCGGATATACAGACCAATGGCCTGACCAAGAAGCAGGTATTGGAAAAATACCAATGCGTCATCGGGGTTGCTAATGCCAATATGAGCATTAATCCCGGGGAAATATTTTGCATTATGGGGTTGTCAGGTAGTGGTAAATCCACACTTGTACGCCACATCAACCGACTGCTTGAACCGACCGCAGGTCAGATCCTTGTCAATGGCGAGGACATAATGGCGATGCCGCCTGATACATTGCGGAAGTATCGCAATGAACACATTTCCATGGTCTTCCAGAATTTCGGTCTTATGCCCCATCGCTCGGTTCTTGATAATGTGGCAATGCCATTAGAGATACGAGGGGTTCCCAAAAACCAGCGCAATGAAATTGCCGAGCGCACCATTGATATGGTGGAGTTGACAGGGTGGAGCAATAAATTCGCTCATGAGCTTTCCGGTGGCATGCAACAGCGTGTTGGGCTTGCCCGTGCCTTGGCAGCTGATCCGCAGATATTGTTGATGGATGAACCGTTCAGCGCGCTTGACCCCCTTATTCGACGTCAGCTTCAAAACGAATTCATGAAGCTGGCATCGCAGATGAACAAGACCACCGTCTTTATTACCCATGACCTCGATGAAGCGGTACGCATTGGTGATCGCATCGCGATCATGCGTGATGGACGTGTTGTTCAAACGGGAACTCCTGAAGAAATTGTGCTGCACCCCGCTGACGCTTATGTCTCGGATTTTGTAGCCGGGATTTCGCGTCTCAAGGTCGTCAAGGCGCATGCGGTCATGCAGACTGTCAAACAATTCGAAAGCACCAATGGAGGGGTCTCCAAAACTGCTAAAACATTTCCTGAAGATACCTCTCTGAGCATGCTTATTGAGCATGCCATAAAGAATGAAGACCCCATGATAATCGTTGATGAGAATGGCAAGCGCAAAGGCGTTGTCACGCGAAGTGATCTTCTGCGCACCGTGATTGAAGGGACCGAAACCTCATGAGTGGTATGGACGCAGTCATTTCAGACAAAAGCGCTGAAGAACACGCTGAAAATCGGGCCGAAAACCGCGAGGAACTATTAAGGGAGTTTGTCGGGACGAATTATAATTATTACTCTCAGAACTTTGCCAGGATTGGCGCAAAATCTGAGTTTACATGGACCTTTAACATCATGGCGGCGCTGTTGGGGCCAATATGGTTTGGCATGCGCAGCATCTGGAAGTGGGCGCTCCCCTTTGTCATTTTGGAAACATTCGCGCTCATACAGATCACTCGCGGTCTTTTCGGAGATTTGGGCGCTTCAGCTCGCGACCGAATAGCCCAGATCGAAGCCACTCTGGCCTTTAGAAATCAGCAACTTGAAGCCGCAATCAAGAAGCAAGCCGATAATGTTGATGTTTTCCAGCGTGCGATAACCTCACTTGAGCAGGCGATAACCGATATCAAACAGGAAATTGTGACTGCAGAAGCCAACGCTGTGTGGATCGTGTTATTCGGACTTACTGCGCTATTGGTCATCAAACTGGCTGAGGGCGTAATCGCCAACCCGGCCCTTGAAAGCCGGTTTTCACTATGGTTGTCCGACCGAACAATAAAGGCCGGGCTCAATCCTGTACGCACTGGTATTGCAGCCGTTTTTGCGCTGACTGTCTTTGCGGTGAGCATTCTTCATTTTGCATTTCCCGGTGTTGTACCGTTTCTCGCAGAGTTTCCAACAGACACCAATATTCGCCTCACAGCTATCAAGCTGGTCGAACAATTGTTTGAGTTTGTGCGCTCTAGTGGGCAATGGCTTTTCGATTTCATCAGTTATGGCATTCGAGTAGTGCTGGACGGTTTGGAAGTCTTGTTCGTTCAAACGCCTTGGCCGGTAATTGCCAGTTTTATCATTTTGCTGACCTGGCTTTCCGCCGGACTATCTGGAGCAATAGCCTCAGGGCTTTTTCTTGCCTATATGGGGCTATTCGGGTTTTGGGAAAAGGCAATGACCACTTTGGCATTGCTTGGCACGGCGGCGTGTATTTCGATTGCCCTTGGAATTCCGCTAGGTCTTTTCTGCGCCAGGCGCCCGCGGTTCTACGGGATCATCAGGCCGATCATGGACTTCATGCAGACAATGCCATCCTTTGTTTTCATGATTCCGGTGATTGCCTTTTTCAGTGTGGGTAAGCCTGCTGCTGTGATCACAACGATGATATTTGGTGGAACTCCTGTTGTGAGACTGACAGTGCTCGGCATGAGGGGTGTGCCAGAAGCTGTGCGTGAAGCCGCTATCGCCTATGGTGCATCCAAATGGTATCTGTTGACCAAGGTCGACTTGCCGTTGGCGGCACCATCCATACTTGCAGGCGTCAACCAGACGATCATGTTAAGCCTGGCAATGGTTGTTGTAGCTTCGCTGATTGGTGCCAAAGGGTTAGGCGAGGATGTTCTGGAGGCGCTGCAATATTCATCCGTGGGTCAGGGCATATTGGCCGGCTTTGCCATCCTGTTTTGCGCAATGATCCTCAACCGTGTCATTCAAGGACAACGGGATTAGGGTCTGATCAGGCTAACTCATTCATGCTGTCTGGCATTTATCGCAGATGCCGCGCAGTTCGACGGTAGATGCCTTCAAGGCAAAGTCTGACCCGGAAGCAAGTTCCTTCAATCTTTTTGCGAGCGAAGTGTCGGAAATCTCGTTCACCTGTCCGCAACGCTCGCAGATCATGAAAGCGATGGTTTCGATGTCGCTGCAACCAGGATGACGACAGGCAACAAAGGCGTTCAGGCTCTCAAGTCGGTGGATGAGGCCGAATTCCAGAAGCTTGTCGAGCGCGCGATAGACCTGTAGCGGTGCGCGAAAGCCGTTATCGCGAAGTTGATCAAGGATTGTATAGGCGCTGAGCGGGCCTTCTGAGCGGGTCAGCGCGCCCATGACCAAGGCCTGATTCTTGGTTAGTTCGGACGATGCGTCAATATGCTGGTTCAAGGACGTGCTCCTTTTTGCGATCGGGTTGCATTGTTTTCAGGTTCTATCGGCTTAGGGCTGTTGCGATTGAAAACGGTCAGTATGGATAGAACGAACAGGCACAGTGCAGCGACGACGATGCTCGGTCCGGCAGGTGTGTCCCATTTGAGTGATCCGAACAGTCCAGCGACGACGCTGACCGCGCCGATGGCGGCCGCAAGCAGAGCCATGACTTCCGGTCCTGATGCAAACCGGCGCGATGTTGCTGCCGGGATGATCAGCATGGCCGTTATCAGCAAGACGCCTACGATCTTCATGGAAATGGCGATGACGGCAGCCATCAGCAGCATGAATATGATGTTGGCGCGATCAGGGTTCATGCCTTCAGCCTGCGCAAGTTCACGATTGACTGTTGCCGCAAAGAGCGGGCGCCAGATTGCTGCAAGAATGGCAAGTACCACGCCGCCACCGAGCCAGATAACGGCTATGTCAAGCTTCGATACTGCCAGTATGTCTCCGAACAGGAAACCCATCAGG
>JBAUGO010000035.1:0-3204 GCA_049679775.1 Anderseniella sp. | reverse complement strand
CCCCATCAGGAGCCGCCTTTTGAGCGACGACGAACAGACTTTACAACCGCCTCAACCTCCCATGGATGAAGCAGGTATCAGCAACATAACCATCGAAGAAGAGATGCGTCGCAGCTATCTCGATTACGCGATGAGTGTAATTGTCAGCCGCGCGCTGCCGGACGTTCGCGACGGTTTGAAGCCTGTGCATAGGCGCATTCTGCATTCGATGAATGAAAACAGCTACGACTGGAACAAGCCGTATCGCAAGTCTGCCCGCGTGGTAGGTGATGTTATCGGTAAGTATCATCCTCATGGTGACCAGTCGATTTATGATGCGCTGGTGCGCATGGCGCAGGACTTTTCCATGCGTTTGCCCTTGCTGGATGGCCAGGGCAACTTTGGCTCGGTTGATGGTGATCCCCCGGCCGCCATGCGTTATACTGAAGTGCGCATGGACAAGGTAGCCCATGCCTTGCTGGAAGACATTGACAAGGACACAGTCAATTTCCAGGACAATTATGATAATTCCGAGCGTGAGCCGACCGTACTGCCCGCCAGATTTCCAAATCTGCTGGTCAATGGTGCTGGTGGTATTGCTGTTGGCATGGCAACCAATATTCCGCCTCACAATCTGGGCGAGATCGTTGATGCGACCATTGCCACGATGGAAAATCCTGCCATCTCGATGGAAGAATTAAACGTGATCGTGCCGGGTCCCGATTATCCGACTGGCGGCATTATTCTAGGGCGAGCCGGTATTCGCGCGGCCCAGACAACGGGCAGGGGCTCTGTGGTCACGCGTGGCAAGGCCACGATTGAGGAAATACGCAAGGATCGTGAAGGGATTGTCATTCACGAGATTCCCTATCAGGTAAACAAGTCGTCCATGATCGAGAAGATTGCGGAGCTTGTGCGTGACAAACGCATAGAGGGTATCTCCGACATCCGCGACGAGTCCGACCGTCACGGCATGCGCGTCGTGATTGAACTCAAGCGCGATGCTGTGGGCGAAGTTGTATTGAACCAGCTCTACAAGTATTCGCAGCTTCAACAATCTTTCGGCGTCAACTCGGTCGCTCTGACTGGTGGTCGACCGGAAATGATGACGTTGAAAGACATGCTTTCAGCGTTTGTTGCTTTCCGCGAAGAAGTTGTTACCCGCCGGACCAAGTTCCTGCTCAACAAGGCGCGCGACAGGGCGCATGTATTGGTTGGTCTTGCGATTGCCGTTGCAAACATTGATGAAGTCATTGCGCTTATTCGCAGCGCACCTGATCCTGCGTCAGCGCGTGCGGGCCTTATGGGCAAGATGTGGCCAGCACGAGACATGGCACCGCTCATCCGGCTGATTGCTGATCCTCGCCATCAATTGAGCGATGATGGGCTCTATCGCCTGTCAGAAGAGCAGGCCCGCGCCATTCTCGATTTGCGCTTGCAGCGCCTGACCGCGCTTGGCCGCGATGAAATCGGTGACGAGTTGAAAAAACTCGGCGATGAGATAACCGATTATCTGGATATTCTGAGGTCTCGCAGCCGGGTTCAGTCAATCATCCGCGATGAATTGACCGCGGTGAAGGAAGAGTTTGCGACGCCAAGGCGCACCGAGATTGCTGATTACCTGGGAGAGGTAGACGATGAAGACCTGATCGCCCAGGAAGACATGGTCGTTACCGTGTCTCACACAGGCTATATCAAGCGCGTTCCACTGACCACGTATCGTGCGCAGCGCCGCGGTGGCAAGGGCCGCTCCGGCATGCAAACCAAGGATGAGGATTTCGTCACCCGCTTGTTTGTTGCAGATACGCATACGCCGATCCTGTTCTTCTCATCGCGTGGCATGGCCTACAAGATGAAAGTCTGGAAGTTACCGCTTGCAGCGCCACAAGCGCGCGGCAAGGCGCTTATCAACCTGTTGCCGCTTGAAGCAGATGAACGCATCACCACAATCATGCCCTTGCCGGCTGATGAAGAGAGCTGGGCAAGCCTTGATGTGATGTTCGCTACCACACGGGGTACGGTTCGCCGCAACAAGCTGTCTGACTTCACAGAAGTGCGCCAGAACGGCAAGATTGCCATGAAGCTCGATGAAGGCGACGGTATTGTCGGCGTTGAGACCTGCATGGACAATGATGATGTGTTGCTGACAACAGCCAACGGTCAGGCGATACGGTTCAAGGTGACGGATGTACGCGTGTTCGCGGGCCGTAATTCGGTTGGTGTGCGCGGTATCAATCTGGCTGATAATGATGAGGTCATCTCGATGACCGTGCTGCGCGGCTTCAGTGCCACGTCGGATGAACGGGTTGCCTATATCAAGATGCGTCGCGCCATGGATGGTGAAGACGTGGACGGTGGTGAAGCAGACGAAGAAGAAAATGTCGATGCCGCCATCAACCAGGAGCGCTACATCGAAATGGGTGCTGCAGAACAATTCATTCTGACATTGTCCAAGAAGGGTTTTGGCAAGCGCTCATCTGCCTATGAATACCGGGTGACAGGTCGCGGCGGCAAGGGGATCGTCGCCATGGCGGTCAATGAACGCAATGGTCAGTTGGTGGCATCGTTCCCCGTTGAGGAAAATGACCAGATCATGCTGGTGACAGACGGTGGGCAATTGATCCGCTGTCCTGTCAACGATATCCGGATTGCCGGACGCTCGACGCAAGGTGTTACTGTATTCCGCACAGCTGAGGATGAAAAGGTTGTGTCCGTCAGTCGTATCTCTGAAGATGAAGGCGACGCGGATGAAGACGGTTCCGGCGAGGGGAGTGAAATACCCCAAACCGGAGATGACCCGGAGACCTGACGCTTTTTCAGGGGTTTGAAAATGCCTGTTCATCTCTTTTGCGAGTTGGCATAAATGACGCTTAG
This sequence comes from Anderseniella sp., assembly GCA_049679775.1. Taxonomy (GTDB): domain Bacteria; phylum Pseudomonadota; class Alphaproteobacteria; order Rhizobiales; family Aestuariivirgaceae; genus Anderseniella. The sequence goes on along the minus strand of JBAUGO010000035.1, from coordinate 351 downwards.
TCTCTACCTTACCTTTCTGGGTGCTACTTCATTACTGTTCCTGACACCTGGACCGGCGATGTCACTGGTTCTGGCCAATTCGGCTGCTCATGGGTTACGTGCCGGATTTATGACGGTGATGGGCAATGCCTTCGGTTTCGCTTTGCTGGTTACCATAGTTATCGCGGGCATGGTCTGGATCGTTGAGTTGATGGCGAACTGGTTTGAGTGGATCAAGCTGGCCGGTGCGGCCTATTTGATCTGGCTCGGCGTCAACCGAATTCGTCAAGGCTCCAGGCTGGACATGCCAGTTAATACGTCTCAGTCCGGATTTTTCCGGGGGCTTGTTGTGGCGGTGGCCAACCCGAAGGT
>JBAUGO010000034.1:0-3147 GCA_049679775.1 Anderseniella sp. | reverse complement strand
CTCCTTGACGATGTTCCAAAGCTGCGCCCCCTTTGAGCCATCCATGAGATATATCTCAAAGCCGCCCTGCTTCGACCAGCCCGATCGCGCCACGGCAACCGGGATGCCTTCGATCTCGGTTTCCTTGAACCAGAAATATTTCAGCTCGCGCACCCAGTCACCAAAGATGGACGCCACAACGTCCTCCGCCTTCGGTCCCTGCACCGCCAAAGGTGAGACATCGGGTTCGGACACATCTACATTCAACCCGCGTTCAGCCGCGATGGCGCGCGCCCAGAACCAGATGTTGGAATCGGCAATCGACAACCAGTAAAGATCATCAGCCAGCTTCAGAATGATCGGGTCATTGATGATGGTGCCGCGATGATCACAGATCGCTACATACTTGCCTTGCCCCACCTTGCATTTGGCGACATTGCGCGTGCACAAAATCTGGGCCAGCTTGCCGGCGTCCGGTCCCTTGAGTTGCACTTGCCGTTCAACCGCCACATCCCACATGGACGCGCCGTTGATGATGCGCCAGTACTCTTCCTCGGGCTTGCCATATCCGGTTGGCATCAGCATGTTGTTGTAGACGGTGAAGCTCGACACGCCTTCAGCAACAGTTGACTCAAAGTAGGGAGACGGGCGAAGACGGGCGGACGGATAAACGGAAAACATGGGGGATAACTCCTGCTGGATTTTCCCTACATATGGGAAAATAAGGGGAAATTTTGGATACAAAAACGACTCTTTATGGCTATCAAACGCCACCATCACGAACAATAATCAAATAATCAGAACAACTGATTTGCCAGCCTCACCAGAAGATGAAAAAACCTCATAAGGCTTATTTGCAAGGGAAAGATCAAACGTGAAACTGACAGATTTCAAGGCACTTACATTCGACTGTTATGGCACCCTGATTGACTGGGAAACCGGCATGGTGGATGGCCTCAAGCCATTGATATCAAAACTGAAAAACAAACCAACGCGCAACCAGATCCTTGAGGCTCATGCGCGCCATGAATCATCACAACAATCCTGGACGCCGGCCAAGCCCTACAATGAATTGCTGGCGATTGTGTACAAGCGGCTGGCGGAGGAATGGGGTGTTGTTGCCTCGGCTGATGAGTGCGCAGTCTATGGCCGGTCGGTGCACAATTGGCCGGCATTTCCTGACTCCGCTGATGCACTTAAGTATCTGAAAAAACACTATAAACTCGTCATTTTGTCGAATGTGGACAATACCAGTTTTGCTGCCAGCAATGTGCGCCTTGGCGTTGATTTTGATGCGATTTATACCGCCGAGGATATTGGGTCGTACAAACCTGCCGATCGAAATTTTGACTACATGCTCGCCAAGCTCGCAACCCTCGGCATCAACAAGTCCGATATCCTGCATACGGCTGAAAGCATGTTCCATGATCACGGGCCTGCAAACCGTCATGAACTGGCAAATTGCTGGATTTTCCGCCGTTTTGAGGATGAAGGCTTTGGGGCAACCATGAACCCCGGCGACATGCCAACATACAATTTTCGCTTTACGTCAATGGCCGAACTCGTCCGCGCCCATCAGCACGAACTAGCCACCATCTGATAGTGTCTGCAAAGCTGCCAGATCATGCACAGTTATGTCATGCGTGTTTTCCATACTGATCAGGTTTTTCTGTCTGAGGATGGTGAGCTGACGGCTGACCGTTTCGATGGTAAGGCCCAGAAATTCGGCGATTTCTGATCGTTTCAGCGGCAGCACAAACTCAACCTTGTTGGGATCATCGCCAACCGGCAGGCCCTTGTTCTTCGCCATCAGCATCAGAAAGCTCGCCAGTTTTTCCTGGGCAGTTTTCTGACCAAGCGTGACCATCCATTTTCGCGCTTCATCAAGTTGCTTAAGTGTCAGCCGCAGCAATTCTCGTTCAAAATCAGGCTGTTGCGCCAACATTTTCTCAAAATCAGCCCGAGGGAAAACGCACACTTCCACATCTGTGGCGGCTTCAACCGATACCGGCTCCCTATCGGAAAAAGGTTTGCCAATGAATTCAGGTGCGAACTGCAATCCAACAATTTGCTGCCTGCCATCTGACATCAATTTCACGAGCTTGACCGAGCCCGTCACGATATTGGCAAACTCGACAATCTCGTCATCTTCAAACACAATCGTCTGACCACGGGTGTATTTCCGACGGCGAGTCGAATTGGAAAACTGCAATAGCTCGGATGCCCTCAGTGCTTTGCAAATGCCATATTTGCGCGCACCGCAAACCTTGCATCCAGCAGGAACAGCGTCACTATCCATTAGCTCCCTGGTGAGATCATCAACCACTATTATATTGTCTCCGGATAAAAGCGCCCGTGTGAGACAATCATGTCAAATATACGGGGAAAGCAACAGGAAAACTTGATCTTCGCCCAGGAGTTGCGCATTCTTCAAGTTGGTCATTCCAGGGAGACACCAATGCCCACCATCAACCGCTTTGCAGACTTTCATGATGAAATTGCATCCTGGCGCCAGGATTTGCACGCAAATCCCGAAATCTTGTTCGATGTACACAGGACAGCGGGCATCGTTGCGGAAAAGCTGAAAACCTTTGGTGTCGACGAAATCGTCACCGGCATTGGTCGCACCGGCGTTGTCGGGGTCATCCATGGCAAGAGCAATACGTCAGGCAAGGTTATTGGGCTACGTGCTGACATGGATGCTTTACCCATCCAGGAAATCCGTGATCTTCCACACAAGTCTACAGTGCCAGGTAAAATGCATGCCTGCGGACATGACGGTCATACATCAATGCTATTGGGTGCCGCGCAATATCTGGCCGAAACCCGTAACTTTGATGGAACGGTCGTGGTGATTTTCCAACCAGCAGAAGAAGGCGGAGGTGGCGGAAAGGAAATGGTCAATGATGGCATGATGGACCGTTTCAAAATTCAACAAGTTTACGGCATGCACAACATGCCGGGCTTGCCCGTCGGTGAGTTTGCGATCCGCCCAGGCGGCCTTATGGCATCGGCTGACTTGTTTAACATTCATATCGAAGGCCGTGGTGGCCACGCCGCCCAGCCTCACACCAGCATTGACCCGGCTATCGTGGTTGCCCAGCTTGTAAATGCGTTCCAGACCATCGTGTCCAGAAACGCCAACCCTGTTGAAGCCATGGTTATATC
>JBAUGO010000033.1:0-2469 GCA_049679775.1 Anderseniella sp. | reverse complement strand
GAGCAGCATCTTTTGGGTCTGTCCATGCTTGATTTCTTCTTTCGTCGTGATGGCTGGGAGACTGTTTCCATGATCGGGTCGACGCCTTCGGAGACGTTAAGCTTATTACGTCGTAGCCCGTGCGATTTAGTCGCGATTTCGTGTAGTTGTACTGGATTGCTAGATGACTTGACTTCGGCTATTCAATTGACACGTAGTGAGTCTATCAAAGATGACACTAAAATTATGGTTGGTGGCCGATTGTTCTCCGGCAAGCCTGATCTGGTGAGAGCGGTGGGGGCAGATGCCGGTGCCGATGATGCAGCTGAAGCGGTGAAAACTGCCCGGTCGCTTGTCGGCAAAAAGCCCGCCGTGGTTACATGACGGCAGATGTGCGTGCGTTACTTTGAAAATTAGGGAACGGAGTTCCAGTCCTAGATGAGCAATACCCATCGCACCACAGAGAGATCAGCTGCTCTGTTCAGACGTTTTGATAAAGCCAGGCACGCATTCGACGGGATCGAATCAAATGCTGCCATGGGGCTGGCGTTGGCGGCAGCCGACATTGCGCTTATCCTTGATGGTAATGGCGTGATTGTGGATTTATCCTTTCACGACCGTTCATTCGTTGATGAAGGTGTAGAAAACTGGATCGGACAACGTTGGGCCGACATAGTTACAGTTGAAAGCGTGGACAAGGTAACTCAGTTGCTGGAGGAAGCAAAAACCAATTCACTTACACGCAAGCGCGAGATCAATCACGTTCGCGACGGGATGTTGGACCTGCCAGTGCGATATTGCGCCGTGCCATTAGGCGTTTCTGGAATGGTACTTGCGATCGGCACCGATCTGCGGTCTCTTTCAGTACAGCAGCAACAAGTTATCGATGCCCAACAAAAGATTGAGCATGAATACTCGAAGCTTCGACAGGCGGAGGCGCGTTATCGCGTGTTGTTCCGCATAACGTCAGAGGCAGTTCTCGTCGTGGACAGCGTTCGCGAGACCATCATCGATGCCAATCCGGCCTGTGTCGACTTGCTTGGACGCTCGATAAGCCAGATTGCCAATCAGAAATTACCTACTCTTTTTGACTCCAGTAGTTGGATGGCGTTGTCTGATATACTTGGTGCCGTGCGCTCTGGCGTAAAGGCAGGAGAAATCGTTGTTACCCTTGGAGACGGTCAGCCGGTCAATATTGCAGTTTCTATCTTGTCACAAGGTGGAGATTCTCACCTGATCGTGCGGTTGTCTCCGCATCAACAAGGCGTTGCCAGCACAGGTCGAGCGCGTCGTAGCACGCGCGTTATGCAAGCTGTGGAATCGTTGCCCGAAGGGTTTGTTGTAACTGACTTAAACGGCCAGATACTTCTGGCTAATCCCGAGTTTTGTGACATGTCGGGAATTGCGAATATTGACCTTGCCGTTGGCCAGCCACTGGAGCGCTGGATTGGCCGCACGGGCGTTGACCTTAATGTGCTGATTGCCAATCTTCGCGAGCATGGTTCAGTTCGCAATTTTGCAACTGCCCTGCGCGACGATTACGGGTCTTCAGAAGATGTGCTGCTATCTGCTGCTCTCGTGCCGGATGGCGATCCTCCCTGTCTTGGATTTACCATTCGCCGGGCTGCTGCCGTTGCCTCGGGACGGGCCACGACATCACCGATGATGCGTTCTGCAAACCAGATGACAGAACTTGTCGGCCGTGTTCCGCTCAAGGAGCTGGTGCGTGATACTACTGATATGATTGAGAAAATGTGTATCGAAGCGGCCCTTGACCTGACCAGAAATAATCGGGCATCAGCTGCAGAAATGCTCGGTCTTTCCCGGCAAAGCTTTTACATGAAACTGCATCGCCACGGACTTGTGGACAAAGAGGGCATCGAAAAATAAGTGTCCATAAAAATGTACATTATGATGTAATGTATAATTGACACTTATTAGCCTCGCGCTTATCGTGGGGTATGTTCAAGCACACTGAAAACAATAGCCGCCCAATCGCCATAGAGCTGCTCTTAGTCATGGAAAGCATGTCATGAACCATGCACCATTAGGATGGCTCGGCATACTTCGACTGGGATTGGTCCAAACCGCTCTTGGGGCAATTGTGGTTTTGACCACGTCAACCCTGAACCGAGTCATGGTGGTCGAATTGGCGTTGCCCGCCATGTTGCCGGGGATTCTTGTCGCTGCTCATTACGCTGTTCAAATGATCCGCCCAAAATTTGGCCATGGCTCTGATGTTGGTGGTCGTCGGACACCCTGGATTGTCAGTGGCATGGGTCTGCTGGCATTTTCTGGATCTATGGCGGCACTCGCTACGGCCTGGATGGCAACGAATGTGGTTGCGGGAAGCCTTTTGGCCATGCTTGCATTCGTGCTGATTGGTGCTGGCGTTGGCGCGTCTGGCACCTCATTGCTTGCCCTGCTGGCCACCCGTGTTGCCCCTGAACGGCGAGCTGCGGCTGCCACAATCGTGTGGCTGATGATGAT
>JBAUGO010000032.1:0-1819 GCA_049679775.1 Anderseniella sp. | reverse complement strand
GGGTCGGTGAGGCGCGTGTTGGTCATGTGGCTGTGCACGGCAGGGGTGCCGTCATAACCTGGACCTGCGCCCGTACCGGAGCAGATTGTCTCATAATACTGGTACTTTGCGTTGCCGAAGTTGAAGTTGTTCATGGTCGATTGACTGGCAGCCACTGCTTTCAATGCGCCGAACAGGCAGCTTGTGACGGCTTGTGAAACCTCCACGTTGCCCGCGACCACCGCTGCTGGAAATTCAGGGGACAACATGGTGCGCTGAGGCGTTATGATGGTGATGGGTTTCAGGCAACCAGCATTCATCGGAATGTTGTCAGCGACCATGCAGCGGAACACATATAATACCGCGGCATTGGTGACCGGCCTGGGTGCGTTGAAGTTGTTGGGCTGTTGTTCAGACGTTCCTGTGAAGTCGACCTTTGCAGTACGGTTTGTGCGGTCAACGGTGATTTTCACCCTTATGTGCTGACCCGCATCCATCTCGTAGTCATATTCGCAGTCGTGCAGCGCACCGATGACACGGCGCACGCTTTCTTCGGCATTGTCCTGTACATGCTCCATATATGCTTGCACGACGTCCAACCCGAAATGCTGGATCATCTTGCGTAATTCCTGCACGCCTTTTTCGTTCGAAGCCACCTGGGCTTTCAGGTCAGCGATGTTCTGACCGGGATTGCGGCACGGGTATTCGCCGGATGTCAGCAGCTCATGGGTTTCCTGCTCGCGGAACGTGCCCTTGTCGACCATCTTGAAATTGTCGATGACAACGCCTTCTTCATGGATGGTTGTTGCAAGCGGTGTCATGGAGCCGGGGGCCATGCCGCCCACGTCGGCGTGGTGGCCGCGGCTTGCGGTGTAGAACAGGATGTTCTTGCCGTCCGGATCAAACACAGGCGTCACAACGGTAATGTCTGGCAGGTGGGTGCCGCCATTATAAGGCGCGTTCAACATGAACACGTCACCTGGGTGCATGACAGGGTTATTGGCGATGATGGTCTCTACAGACTTGTCCATAGAGCCGAGGTGGACCGGCATGTGCGGGGCATTGGCAACGAGCGCCCCTTTTGCGTTGAATACAGCACAGGAGAAGTCGAGCCGTTCCTTGATGTTCACCGAGTAAGCTGTCTTTTCCAGAGTGACACCCATTTGCTCGGCAATAGACATGAACAGGTTGTTGAACACTTCAAGCATTACCGGGTCAGCATCAGTGCCAATGGCGAACTCGCGCTTTGCAGCAACGGCACGGGTCAGTACCATGTGGTCCAGGCTCGATATGGCGGCTTGCCAACCGGGCTCGACGACGGTGGTATTGTGCGCCTCGATGATCAATGCTGGCCCCATTACAGTCATGCCAGGCTTCAGCGATGTTCGATCATACAACGGTGTTTCATGCCATTCACCTTGCGCATAGATTCTCGTGATGTTCATCGCCACGGCATCGCCGCCGATCAGTGTCAGCTCCGGTTCGGAAGAGTCTGATCCTCCACCAACGGATTCAACGGTGACGGCTTCGACAATGATGTCTGTGCCTGGTGAGGAGAAACCGAACTGTGCCTTGTGCGCTGCCTCGAAGCTGGCCCGCATGTTAGCTGTCGTGTCAAGGTCGGCATCCAGGGCTGAATCAGTACCCTTGTAGCGCACAAGTACGCGTGCGCGAGTGGTAATGTCTTCAGGTGGGATACCTTGTGAGGTCAACTCTATTTCTGAGTCTTTTGAAAGGTTTGCCGCCAGTTCCTGCAGTTTTGATTCAATGCCGGTTGCCAGAATTTCCTCAACCGCCTGTTGCCTGTTGGACCGGATGTCGGCAAGGCCCATTCCATAGG
>JBAUGO010000031.1:0-6241 GCA_049679775.1 Anderseniella sp. | reverse complement strand
GCGTCCGCGCACCGGGGGAATATCGTTCGAAGGCACGGACATTGTCGGCTGGCAAACCCACAAGGTGGCTCAAACCGGTATTGGCTATGTACCTGAAGAGCGCCGTATTTTTGCGGACCTTACGGTTCTGGAAAACCTTGAAGTGGGCCGCCAGGCACCGCGCGAAGGTCTTCCGTCATGGTCGATCGAGCATCTTTTTGAGCTGTTTCCCAATCTTGCCGAACGGCGCAACAATCGCGGCAAGCAATTGTCAGGTGGTGAGCAGCAAATGCTGACGATCGCGCGCACCTTGATGGGCAATCCGAAGCTTTTACTGCTGGATGAACCATCCGAAGGTATCGCCCCTGTAATTGTCGAACAGATGGCCAAGACCCTGCTGGAGATCAAGGCCAAAGGGCTGACAGTGCTGATCTGTGAGCAGAACCTGCATTTTGCCCGTATCGTTGCCGACCGAGCCATCATCATTGAAGGAGGCTCATGCGTCTTCGATGGCACCTTCACGGAGCTTGAGGCAAACCCTGAAATTCGCGATCAGTATCTCAGCGTCTGAAAATACCGGTATCAAACCGCTGCACATCGCGCAGTAACTCAATAAAGCCTGAAGCCTGATGATCCAGAGTTGCAGCCCCTTTTTCAGCTGTAGCAGCGCTGGCATTGCCAACCACGCCGCTTGCGTTCAGGTCGTTCATCATCCACCCGAAGCGATGCGGGCCATACGCTCGAAGATGTGTCATGCTATCCACGAGTGATTGCTGCAGTGAGGGAGAGTTTTCAGCCCTGGTCATGTCAACCAGCCCAGGATTTGTGGCCAGCATGATGGACGTTTCAATATCACCACCATGAATGCCAAAGGCAATTTCATCCGCGCTGAACAGACCTGTCGGATAGCCAAAACGCGACCAGCTCGTCGCCACTGCCAGCATGCCAAGCTCGATGCGCGCGCGCAGGATAACCATGTCGCAAACCGGCGTATTGCCACCATGCGAGCTGACCAGCACCAACTTGCGAATGCCTGCTGCTGCAAGCTCGCGAGCCATCTCAAACCACTCCTGTGCAAGATCGCAAGGTTCACGAGAAATAGTGCCTCGTGATTGTCCGTGCTCTGCCGAGGCACCGACGGCTTGAACCGGCAGAAATGTGACGCTCAGATCATCAGGCAGGTGTTCAACCGTTCTGTTGATCATGGCGCGTGCAATATCGGCATCGGTCGAGGCGGGCAAATGCTTGCCATGTTGCTCGGTTGCCGCAACTGGAAGCACACCGATCCAGTGTTCTGTATCAGCGCCCCTTATGTCGTCAATCGACATATCGTTCCAGAATGTCTGTGGCTTCATCGGGCAGCTTCTCAACTCAAACCGTAAAATGAACATGGCGGCAAGACAAAGCCTCACCGCCATTCCTTTTAGGTCAACAAACCAAAATCACAAAGCCTGTAGTTGCCTTGGATGAAGGCTTGGTCATGAGCTAGTTGGATGAACTTTGACCACCAGTTGATCGCTCACCCCCTATTGGCTTGGTTTCACCCTTGCGATAATCCGTTGCCCGTTTTACGGCAAGCTCGCCATCGGTCTCGATGTCGGTGTCCAGGACGTTGTCCGGCCATGGATCTACCGTCTGCAACAGCATGGCAGAATGTACCGCATCACCTGCTGCAGGTGAAATCTTGTCGCTGTGATTGAGGTGGGTTTGTCCACACCCACTGAGTGTCAAACCTGCAATCGCAAGCATTGCCAGGCAAGACTTATTTGGTGACTGTTTCATTTGTGCCTCCTGGCAAGTCAATGATGTGACCGTATGGGCCCTTTACGCGTCCGCCATTTTCAATAAACGACGCGGTGTTGCGGCTGATCTCTACCTTGCCGTTCAGAAACAGTTCCTCATCATTGCTTGAGGCCGTCTGGTCGAGCGGTGTCGGAATGCGTTTGGTCGGGTCAACAGGCTCAACCAGGCGTGGTGTAATGATAACCAGCAGATCGGTTTCTGATTTCTGGAAACCGGATGAGCGGAACAGGCTGCCCAGAACCGGCACATCACCAAGCCATGGGATTTGGTCGGCATTGCGTGAGTTGAAACTCTGCAACAGACCGGCAATGGAAATGCTCTGGCCATCGCGCAGTTCAACCGTTGTCTTGGTACGTCGCACGATCAAACTCGGAATGGCGATTCTGCCAGCATCGACGGTACGGCTGAAGTCAACTTCACTGACCTCTGGCTCGATTGCCAGATTGATAAGGCCATTGTCGAGAACTGTCGGTGTGAACGCCAGGCTGACACCGAATTTCTTGAACTCAATTGAGATCGAGTTGTTGTCCTGAGCAACCGGTATCGGAAACTCACCACCTGCAAGGAAGCTGGCGGTTTCACCTGACAAAGCTGTCAGGTTTGGTTCCGCCAGGCGACGTGCAGCGCCCTTTTTTTCAAGCGCCTGAATGATGATATCGGCTGATGCACCACCGGTCAGCATGTCTGCAACAAGCCGGCCAAATGGCTGCGTGGCTGCGTTTGAGGCAAGCGCATTTCCAAACGGCTGAAAGCTGATGCCGCCTGCATTGACCGAATAGTTTACGCCCAGATCGCGGCTGTTATTACGCTTGGCCTCGATAAAACGCACTTCAAGTGTCACCTGCTGGCTTGCGCCCACGCTCATTGCATTGGTCACGTTGTCGCCTGCAAAATCCTTGGCAATCTGCATGGCGCGCGCAGCCGCTGTTCCGCTGCGGACGGAGCCTTGCAACAGAACACGCCCATTGATGCTTCTTACCGTAATTTTTTCATTGGGAAGTACCTCGCGCAATGTTTCCTTTAAGCCGCTTGTATCAAAGGTGACTTCCACACTGACAACCCCGAGCAGATTGTCACTTGCATCATAAATCGACAGGTTGGTCCGACCGATCTTGCGGCCGAGAATGTAGAAAGTGCGATTGCCCAGCGCAGACGCATCAGCCGTTTCAGGGTCGCCAACAACCAGATTTGTTATATCCACGACAGACTTGATTGTTTCGGACTGGCCCACCGCCACCTTGATCTGCATGATGTTGGAAGTGCCAGGCTTGAAAGTGCTCGCTGCCTGTACAGTGTGGGTTGTCAGTGTCCAAAGGCACATGCACGTCATCAGCATGACCACAAATCTGCAAACCTGGTCTCGCCAGGCCCCATTTATGGATGCCGTTTTTGTTGCCGTCATTTTCTCTCTCCCTCATTGCGCCGTATCAGGTATCTGCATCTGCTGATGCGACGCGTATCCCGTTCCCTTGATGTTTATTCTATTGCCCGCACTGGCTCGGTTGGGCTGCTGCTTGTTGTTGCATTCACCTGAACCGCCTGTGTCGAGGTTACAGGCGCTGCAACTTGTGTCGCCGTTCCGCTGCCAATGCCGCGAATGATATTCATTGAAGAGCGTTTGGCGCTCGCACCTGTCAGGTCATGTATTGAGACCGGTGTCTGATCAGAATTGTGATCTGAGCCCGCAGCGCGAAGTGTCAGCGAGAGCCTGCCAAGGGAAGCCCCAAGTGCAAGTTTCTGTGCGGTTATCTCGTCAACCTCCAGCGTCACTGCTCGAGATACATTGGGCACTTCAAGCCGCTCGTCAGCAACCTGGTCAATGGCAAGCACCTTGATGTTTTGCGCAATGATGTCCGACTGACTGGTATCAGGATCGCCAGCCTTTAACGACCGGATCAAAATAACGTCGATGCGATCACCGGGCATAACAAAACCGGCAACCCCGAAAACCTCATCAACAGCAACAGTCATGGCGCGCTTGTCGTCATCGACAAGTGAAGCAAGTGTTGCCCGCTCACCTGGACCCGTGACTTTGGCTGCAAGGATAGGTTCGTCTTCTTCAATTGGACTGAGCACCGCGCGCATTTCCGCATTGGCCAGAAACTCGTCTACCGTCTTGAATGACCCTTTGGGTTCGGTACCGGCAATCCACTTGGTCGCACGCACAGAACTTGCGTCCGCCTTGTCCCCAAAGCGCAAGGGGCGTGCAGCAACAATAACCGTTGTTGTTTCTATTTCCGGAGCCGCAGGGGCCTGTGGAACATAGGCAACCTGCTGAACACTCTGTACCTTGTAGGCAAAAACCTGACCCGTCACGGTTGCCCCAACGGCTGCTGAAACAATGGCAATGCAGCCCAGCGCCATCATCCGGCTGCGTTGGCTGGTCAGTTGCATGGGCGTGAAAGCGTCGCTCAGTGAGCTGCTGTGGCGCGTGCTATGTTTATCTCGCCATTCACGGCGAACAGTTTCCTTGGCCATCCCGATTTCCCCAGATTTGGTCTGCAATATTAGGCAGTGTACCAACAATATGGTGAAATTTCAGAATCAGATTGAAATAAAGTGAAGCAAAAATTACATACTAGGAACAATTTTAGTTATGAGTATTTTAAAAAGTTTTGATTAAAATTTTAAATAAATAGATTTGTTGAGAATTTTACATATAAAATCCAATCTTATTTCATGTATATTCGATACTGTTTCGCTCTGAATCTTTGTTTCGGGAGGGAACGGCATGAAAATCGGTCAATCAGTCATTGTGACATTTGCGGCTCTTGCTTTGATGGGGTGCTCACAAGGCGGGATATCCGGTGGCACTCTTGATGCAGGTGCATCCTTGAGCGCTTCATCATCTCAATCGGCCAGCCTGGCGGTTGAGTCATCTGATCATTTGCAAGGCGTTGTCGGACAGCCCCATCATGCAGGTAATGCTCCTTATCATCGCTCTGACAATCTGCTGGCTCAGGCAAAGCAGGATTTTCGCGATGGCCATTTCGGGCTTGCTGAAAAAAATTACCGCAAGGCCGTAGAGGTATCCCCTCGCGATGCTGAAGCGTGGGTAGGCCTGGCTGCATCCTATGACAGGTTGGCACGGTTTGACCTGGCTGACAGGGCCTATGATGAGGCCATCAAGCTGCTCGGTCGCAATACGTTGATGCTCAACAATCTGGGCTACTCGCAAATGCTGCGGGGCGATTTGCACAAGGCCAGAAAATATTTCCTCGCTGCTTATGAGCGCGAGCCGGACAATCCGATTATCCGCAACAATCTGGAACTGCTCAATGAGAGCGGCAAGAAGATCGTCCGCGAAAAAGCATGAAGCCCGTCTGGCCAAAGATAACTCCGGCAATGCTGGGCGCTGCCAGAACGGCATGCGCTGTATCTGCCATCGCCATGCTGCCGGTCTTGTCCTGGCAGGCGCTGGACGCACGTGGCTCCAATGCACAAGCAGCGATTGCTTCTGTCATTGCACAAGGGTTGCCTGAAACCATTCTGATCAAGACGGGCCTCACCTGGTCCCACAAGAAATCGGACCGCCTCAATTTCGAGCAAGCTACCATCACAGCCATTATTGATGTGGATGATGTGGATGGCGTGGATGATGATGAGGTGCTGGTTCCCGTGGTTGAAGCGTCCCTTGATAGCTCTGACATTCCAGCCGTTGATAATCGCAAGCAGCAGGAAGGGTTTTCTGACTGGCTTGTGAGCAATGATACTGATCAGTCATCGGCAAGGATTGTTGACTTTGCTTCGCGCAAGTCCAATGTCAACCGGTCCACTTGTCGGGCCGATCATGACACGCTCGTGTCTGCGTTCAACCTGAGCAAGGTGCGCGTCCTGTCGGATCAGCCCGCGCTGTTCCAGTCGAGCATCTGTGCTGACAATGGCGAGATCGTCATTACCTGCTTTGGCACCACAAGCACCATCTCCCCGCGAAAGGCCAGACCTTCGAGCCATTGCGCAAAGCGCTCCTGAGTGTTCTTGAGCACTCCCTTCGAGAACGCTTCCCTCTTGCTTCGTTGTCTATCCTGAAACGTGTGCGTCTAATGGGGTTAAATTTTGTTAAGGTGTGATTTACAATTGGAGATTTATAAAAAAGTAAGGCCCCGCACCGCAGGGCCTTTACACGGCACTGGCCATGAACTTGCTTTCGCTCGTTTGGCCAGTGGCCCTTGGTAGGGTCTTAGACGCGGATGACGTGTGCAGAGCCGCTAACTGTACTAACATGAGTCTTCATAGGTGCTTTGTCAATGATGAGAAGCCCATTCCATGCAAAGCACACCTCCGGACGATTTTGAAAAGGTCGTCCGGTAGTGCTGACATCTGGTAAATTCTATTCCCCTGCCTGTTTTTCCCCAATCGAAGTAAATCAATTCGGTGAAACCCAACAGAATTGACCATATCTCCCTTGATCTACCTAGGCTGATTGCCCCATCTGGACGGCATATCAAACGGTACCACC
>JBAUGO010000030.1:0-10415 GCA_049679775.1 Anderseniella sp. | reverse complement strand
GGCTCACCGCCATATGGTTCATGCGTCACGACAAGCCAGGTGGCAAGGCCGCCCAGACATGCAATCGTGGCATATGAGCATGTGCGCAAAGCGGATGGGCGCGAAGCAAAGGCGCGTGCCAGCAAGGATCGCCGCTTCAGCGGTTGTCTCAGATCATTATCCATTGAGCAGCCTACCCATGCCCCTTTGTGAGTTGCTGTGTCCATTGATCTGGCAAAAGCCAGACTCTGTTGGAATCATACCTGTTGATTGTGTGATTCGTACCTATTCAAAAATTGTCAAAATCAGGCAGGCAAGCAAAGACATTTGCCAAAAAAACCGGCCCTGAAATTTAATTCAGAGCCGGCCTGGATAGTGATAGCCCTGAAAGGGGCGAAACTATTCTAATTGGCAGATGTTGCCGGCTTTGGTGCAGGTGCTTCAGCTTTTTTAGGCGTGTCTTCAACGGTCTTGCCGTCAATCACGTCGATGGCTGCCTTAAGCTGCAGGTCCTTTTCCTTGTCAGCAGGTACATAGGAGGACGATCCGGTTGCTTCATCGCCCTCACCTTCACCGGTCAGATGACCACGCAAGGTTGCTTCTGAGGTGGTGTTGCCTGCTTGCGCTTTCAGTTCTTCCGGCAGTTCCTGTTCAATCTTGATATCAGGGACAATACCCTTGGCCTGTATCGAGGTGTTTGAAGGTGTGTAATAGCGTGCCGTCGTCAGCCGGATAGCGCCTTCTGACCCCAGTGGAATAATGGTTTGTACCGAGCCTTTGCCGAATGAGCGTGTGCCCAGGATGATCCCGCGTTTGTGATCCTGCAAGGCACCGGCCACGATTTCGGACGCAGAGGCAGATCCACCATTGATCAGGACAACCACCTTCTTGCCATCGGCAAGATCGCCTTCAGTGGCGGTTGAGCGGTCAGTTTCGGTACCGTTGCGGCCACGTGTGGAAACAATAACGCCCTTGTCCAGAAACGTATCCGAGACGGAAATTGCCTGATTCAGCAGACCACCTGGATTGTTGCGCAAATCAATGATGTAGCCCTTGAGCTTGTCGCCAACTTCTTCCTTGATCTTGGCCATGGCCTTGTCAAGGTTGTCCTGGGTCTGGTCGTTGAAGGACGAGATGCGGATATAACCGATATCTTCGCGCTCCACATTGAAGCGTACCGCCCTGATCTTGATGATATCGCGTTTGATTGTAACGTCGAACGGGGCTTCTGTTCCTTTGCGCACAACGGTCAGGGTGATTGGCTCACCAACCTTGCCGCGCATGCGGTCTACAGCTTCGTTCAGGCTGAGCCCGCGAATTTCCTTGCCGTCAATTTGCGTGATCAGGTCGTTCGACAGGATACCGGCTTTCTGGGCAGGTGTATCATCTATCGGGGCAACAACCTTGACCACTTCGTTTTCCATGGTCACTTCAATGCCGAGACCGCCAAATTCCCCCCGGGTCTGGACCTGCATGTCCTTGAACCGCTTCGGGTTCATATAGCTTGAGTGCGGATCAAGACCGGTCAGCATCCCGTTGATGGCGGTATCAATGAGTTTTTCTGAGTCTGGTTCTTCCACATAATCTGCGCGCACACGGTCGAAAACATCGCCAAACAGGTTCAGGTACCTATAGGTGTCCTTGTTCGATGCGCTGGCCTGATTAAGCGTAACCCATGTTCCGCTGGCAGCAACAATGCCGGCAAGAAAGGCGCCTGCGATCTTCAGATTTGTTTTTTGCATTGAGTTTTTGCTTTCCATCGTAGTGTGCATCGTCGTGTGGATACAGGATCCGGCATTCAGCAGGTTTACATGCAGATTAACCTGACTTGATGGTTCTCGCTAGCCTTCATTTCCGCCATTATTACGGCGAAGTACAGCTTTCTGGCCTTGATCAAGCCACCATTTTGAAGAATCGACTGCTTCAGAACCTTTTCTTAGTTCTACGTACAATATCGGTCTTGGATCGTCTATACGATCACCAATCAAAGTTCCGCGAGCAGTATGTGTACCCATGGTGCCTACTGGTTCGCCAGCGACAAGATCCTGATCGGCCTTTACGGAGATGTTTTCCATCCCGGCAAGAAGCAGGTGATACCCGTCGCCGGTGTTCAGGATGACCAGCTTGCCATAGCTTCTAAACTCGCCGGCAAACTCTACCTTGCCATCGACTGGAACCGTAATCTGGGCTTGTTTTCGTGTCGCGATGTGCAAACCTTCAGAACGCCCGCCATAGCCATCCTTGTCATTGAAATCGCGGACTTTTTCACCTTGTACCGGATAAGCAAGTTTGCCGATTGATTGTGCAAATCGAACCGGTTCGCGAGGTTTAAGCTTGCGGGCCTTCTCAGCTTCCTCTGCCAGTTGGCGAGCTTCGTCTGCTGCTTCTTGCTGCTTTTTCAGCTCAAGTGCTGCGAGGCGTTGTTCTTCCTGCTCCTGCAATTTCTTGCGTTCAGCTTCGGTTTTGGCAAGGCGAGCTGCTTCTGCCTGTTTGGCGGCAATTTCAGCTGCTATGCGTTCAGCTTCTGCCTTGGCTGCCACTGTTTCTGCGGCTTTGCGAGCCTCTTCTTCAGCCTTGGCTATTTCTGCCTTGCGGCGTTCTTCGACAAGACTTGCCAGCAAGTCACGAATGGTTTCTGCCTTTGCGGCCAATTCGTTGGCACGGGCTTGTTCAGCTTCAAGATTTTTTGTTGTTTTGGCGAGCAGGTCCTGCTTTTTACCCAGCAAGGCTTCAAGCTCGGCACGCGCTGGTGCAAGTTTTGTAATGTGAATGTCCATGTCTGAACGTGCAGCCTTGATGCGTTCACGCACAGCGCTCAATTCAGCCAGTTCGCGGGTCAGGGCAGCTGCCTGGCCTTTCAGGTCAGGGACAATGGCGCCAAACAATAATGCGCCGCGCACAGCTGATGTTGCATCATGGGGTTCCACGACCAGAGGAGGTGGTGGATTGCGTTCCATCCTTTGCAATCCAGCCAGTAATTCTGCCAGCGCGCCCCGGCGTGAACGCAACCTTGAGCGAAGCGTACTTTCCTTCAAGGCCAGAACTGTGAGCTTTTCTTCGCTTTCCAGAATACGTGCCTCACGGGTCTGGATATTGCCAGCCAACGCAACAAGGCGGTTGGAAACATCCTTTAGCTCTTCTTGCAACGCGTCGCGTTCGCGGTTCAAGGCGGCAGAGCGTGATCGGGTAAGCTCGATTTGTTGTTCAATGGTGCGAAGTCTGGCGTTTTCTTCATCAATGCTCGATTGAGCATGAACCGGCACCGCCAGCAGCCAGATGGCGCCAGACAATAGTAAACCGTTTTTCAATGCAGTTCGAAACACCAGTAAACCCACCTGTGGCCGGGGTTTGTTATTCCCGGTGATACGGATGATTAACCAAAATAGTGACTACCCGGTAAATCTGCTCAGCCAAAAGTACACGGGCAAGCATATGCGGCCATGTCATCTTGCCAAAACATAGTATATGGCGGGCATTATTGCGAATTTCGGGGCCGTGGCCGTCTGGTCCGCCAATCGCGAAAACCATGTTTTGCGTGCCTGATTCCAGCTCCTCTTTCATGATTCGCGCAAAATCGGCACTGGAGACAGATTTGCCCTTCTCATCAAGCGCAATCATGACAGCACCAGCAGGGCAGGTTGAGATCAGAACGTCTGATTCTTCAAGAGCGCGCGCTTGGGCTGTCTGTTTGCGTGATTCTGTAAAATCAATCACGTTCACGGAGGTTATGCCAGCCTGCTTTCCGGTCTGGCTTGCGCGCTTTACATAGGTTTCGACAAGCTCGGCCATGGGGCCTGCTTTCATTCTGCCGATTGCAGCTATCGTCAGCTTCACGCGGTGGACGTGTCCGTCGGTGCATCCGGCGACCAGAGCTTCTCGATATTGTAGAATGTGCGCACTTCAGGTCTGAAAATGTGCACGATCACATCGCCCGCGTCCATGACGACCCAGTCACAATGTGGCAGGCCTTCCACGCGGATGTCCTTGTGCCCCGCCTCTTTCAGCACGCCCATCAACTGGTCCGTAATGGCCGAGACGTGCCTGTTAGAGCGCCCGGAAGCGACGATCATGATATCAGCCAGCGCGGCTTTGCCGTTCAGGTCGATGGAGGCAATTTCCTCTGCCTTGGCATCTTCAAGGCAAGCAGTGATAAGTTTGGGAAGGGATTTTTTTGCCTTGCTGCGAGATGCAAGGGCAGGTTTGGCGGCAACTGCTATGGTGCCACTACGCATGGATTGGCTTGTCAGGGTTTGGGTCCTCTTGATGGTTCAGGGCGCGCAGGCAATGCGGCCATCTGTTGTTGATTGGCGAATGTAGGGTTGCCTGCACGGTTGCGTTATACCTGTTCCGTTGAACATTGGACAACAAGGGCACGATTACCCTTGGCAAACAGAATACGCAGTTTACGATTGTGATTCAAGCCAATGACGATGACAGATGAATGACAACTGGCTGGCTATTTTCTTGAACGGCGAATGGCAGTGGAGGTTTCCTGCCTTAATGGCATGTTGATGAAGCACCAGGCGGGTGCTGCCAGGTCCGCCAGCATCCCGGCATCGCTTGCCTCAATACGGCTGTTTGCGAGGCTTCTGGCTGCAGGAGACGACAGTGCTTTTCTGGTCCAGCCGGGGCGTGCAAAAACGGCCAATGGCAAGGTGGCTGGAATATCACGCCAATTATGCCATTTATGAAGCTCTGCAAAACTGTCTGCCCCCATAATCCAGACAAACCTGCCTTGGGAAAACATTGGCGCCAGTTTTTTGAATGTCTGAGCGGTGGTGCGAGTGTCCAGCTTTGCCTCCAGTCCGGTCACGTACATACGCGGGTTTGAAGCAAGTTTTTGAGCGTGGGTTATGCGCTCGCTGAAGTCGTCCGTATCGTTTGCACTCTTCAAGGGATTTTGTGGTGAGACAAGCCACCAGACCGTATCGAGTTGCAGGCGTTTCAAGGCCTCTTCTGACACAGCCTTATGGCCTTCGTGGGCAGGGTTGAATGATCCACCGAACAAGCCGATGCGCTGACTGGAAATTGCTGAAACTGAATACAGGCTGGAAATCATGATGAATGTGTCACCGTCTTGTCTGGCCCTGGCCACGCACCTGATATTTGAACGTGGTGAGCTGCTCCAGTCCCACTGGTCCGCGTGCGTGCAGTTTGCCGGTTGCAATGCCGATTTCTGCCCCAAACCCGAACTCTCCTCCATCGGCAAACTGGGTTGAGGCATTATGCATGACGATCGCGCTGTCGACCTCGTTCAGGAAACGTGCGGCAGAATCTGCGTCATTGGTGATGATGCAGTCAGTGTGCTGCGAGCCATAGCGGGCAATATGGGACATCGCCTCATCCAGGTCCGAAACGGTTTTCATGGCAATGATGGCGTCGAGAAACTCCTTGCCCCAGTCGTCATCATTTGCTGGTTGTGCCAGTTGCGATAAGGCGGTGATTGTCTGGTCTGCATGTATTTCACAGCCACGTTTGCCAAGAGCTTCAATGATGGCAGGGGCGTGAGTTGCAACAATATCCCGGTGGACCAGCACACACTCAGCCGCCCCGCAAACACCGGTGCGGCGCATCTTGGCATTGGTGATAATCTCTACTGCCATGTCGCGATCGGCCGTCTTGTCCACATAGATATGGCAAATCCCTTCCAGGTGGGCGAACACAGGCACACGTGCTTCTTCCTGCACCCGACCCACAAGTGACTTGCCACCTCGCGGGATGATCAGGTCTATGGTTTTGCCAAGGCCTTGCAGCATCATGCCAACGGCAGCGCGATCAGCGCTCGGCACCATCTGGATTGAGGTAACAGGAAGGCCCGCCTCGGCAAGCCCAGCCTGCAAACACTCGACAATGAGAGACGAGCTTTCATGACTGTCCGACCCGCCGCGCAAAATGCTGGCATTGCCGGACATCATGGCAAGCGCGCCTGCATCAGCGGTTACATTTGGGCGGCTTTCGTAAATGATGCCAATAACCCCGATGGGAACGCGTACCCGAGTAAGATCCAGACCGTTTGGCCGTTGCCAATTGGCCATGGCCTGACCAACAGGGTCGGGTAGGCGGGCTACCTCTTCAAGTCCTGCTGCCATTGCTTCGATGCGCTCAACTGTCAGGGTCAACCGGTCGATGTATGAGGCTGGCCTGGAAGAGCCTGATGCCAACGAAACGTCTTTGGCGTTTGCCTTCAGCAGGTCTACCTGGCGAGTGCGGATATGACGGGCCATTGCCTGCAAGGCCGCCTGCTTCACTTTTGTCGAGGCTTTCGCCAGCACATGAGCTGCAGCACGTGCTGCCTGTCCCATCGCCAGCATGTCGCGTTCAAGATTTGCAGTCATCTTCAAACACTCTCCTTGCCGGTCATCACGAGGTCGTCGCGGTGGATCATTTCATCACGTCCCGACAGTCCAAGCAGGCTCTCGATCTCGGATGATTTCTGACCGGCAATAATCTTTGCATCATTGGCGTCATATGCGCAAAGCCCACGAGCAATCTCAATACCGTCCAGCGTGAGTATGGCGACCGTATCACCGCGAGCAAAATCACCCGTCACCTTGTGCACCCCGGCTGGCAGAAGGCTTTTGCCTTTCGTCAGCGCACGTGCAGCGCCATCGTCCACAACCAGTTGGCCTGCGGGCTCAAGCGAACCTGCAATCCAGCGTTTACGAGCGGTTGCAGGTGTTGCATGAGAGGCAAACCATGTACTGCGATTGCCCGCCAGAATGCGATTGAGAGGACGGTCTTCATGGCCTGATGCAATCACCATGCACGCGCCTGCGCTGGTGGCAATTTTTGCGGCTTCGATTTTTGTGATCATGCCACCGGAGCCAACACCTGAAACAGGTGCACCTGCCATGGCCGTAATCAGCGGGGTGATCTCGCTCACATAGGGCACAAATTCGGAACCATTCGTGCCTGGTGGAGCGGTGTACAAGCCGTCAATATCTGACAACAAAACCAGGCAACTTGCCGACATCATGGAGCTAACACGCGCTGCAAGGCGATCATTGTCACCATAACGGATTTCCGATGTGGCCACGGTGTCGTTCTCGTTGATGACGGGCACAGCTCCCCGAGCAAGCAATGTGTTCAAGGTGGCACGAGCGTTCAGGTAGCGCCTGCGCACTTCGGTGTCCGTGAGTGTGAGGAGCACTTGCGCTGATACCAGTGAGTGCGCTGCAAGGGCTGCCTGCCAACCTTGCGCAAGAGCGATCTGCCCGACGGCAGCAGCGGCCTGACTTTCCTCCAGCTTGAGCTTGCCTTTGCCAAGCCCCAGCCTGTGACGCCCCAGTGCAATCGCGCCGGAAGAAACCAGTATCACTTCGGTGCCACGCTTGCGCGCTTCGGCAGTGTCAAGTGCCAGGCCTTCAAGCCATGAACTGCGCAAGGAGCCATCCGGATTTACGAGCATGGCAGACCCTATCTTGATGACGATACGCTCGGCCTTCGCCAGTTGTGAGGTTAAGGCCGCCATGTCTCATCGCCTGAAAGGGAGTCGTTGATGTCGTCATCATTGCTTGCTTGTACGTCGCCGCGTTCTGCCCTGATGACATGCAATAGCGCAGCCATGACAGCTCTGACGCCTTGACCAGAAACCGCTGACATCAACATTGGCACCTGTCCGGTGACCTTCTCAAATGCCTTGCGTTTGCTGGCGAGTTCTTCGGCATCGACAATATCTGCCTTGTTGAACACGACCAGTTCTTTTTTGTCGGCAAGCTCGCTTGCATATGCCTCGATTTCACCGCGCACGACCATATAGGCTTCAGCCGGGTCATCCTGAGAGGCATCCACCAAATGCAGCAGGCAGGCGCATCGCTCGACATGACCAAGGAACCTGTCGCCAAGCCCCACACCTTCATGGGCGCCTTCAATCAGTCCTGGAATATCAGCCAGCACAAATGTTGCGGTATCAATTTCAACAACGCCCAGATTGGGCACAAGCGTTGTAAAGGGGTAATCGGCAATCTTCGGTTTGGCCGCAGACACAACGGACAGAAGTGTTGATTTGCCGGCATTCGGCATGCCGACCAGGCCAGCGTCTGCAATCAGTTTCAGGCGCAACCAGACCCACATTTCCGTGCCGTCCTCACCAGGGTTGGCCCTGCGCGGGGCCTGCTGGACAGCAGACTTGAAGCGGGTATTGCCCCAACCACCATTGCCACCCCTGACCAGGCGGATTTTCTGACCAACCTCGGTCAGGTCTGCGATCAGTGTCTCACCGTCTTCTTCCAGAACCTGTGTGCCAACCGGCACCTTCAAAACCACATCCTCACCCATGGCGCCGGTACGGTCCCGGCCCATGCCGTGTGTGCCAGTTTTGGCCTTGAAGTGTTGCTGAAAGCGGTAGTCAATGAGTGTATTGAGACCGTTGACTGCTTCGACAAAAACATGACCACCACGGCCGCCGTCACCGCCATCAGGACCACCATGTTCGATGAACTTCTCGCGGCGGAACGACACGCAGCCCGCCCCGCCATTGCCGGAGCGTACATAGATCTTGGCCTGATCAAGGAACTTCATAGTGCGTGCGCCTTTTGTGAC
This sequence comes from Anderseniella sp., assembly GCA_049679775.1. Lineage (GTDB taxonomy): Bacteria > Pseudomonadota > Alphaproteobacteria > Rhizobiales > Aestuariivirgaceae > Anderseniella. Next base: position 1,895 of record JBAUGO010000030.1, on the reverse strand, counting down.
AAATACATATCACGTGTGAGACGGACATGAATGGATGGTTTGCGCTCACCACTGCCACATGAATGGACAGTGCGTTCGCCAATGCGGATAAAGCCCAGCTTGCCCAGAACCTTGCCGGATGCTGGATTGATGGTCAGATATTCCGTATCAATTGCATCCAGCCCGGTTTCTTCAAAGCCATAGGCGATAACCGCACGGGCAGCCTCGCTGGCATAGCCTTGGCCCCAATAATCCATGCCGATCCAATAGCCGAAGTCTGTTTCATCGAGCGACTTGCCTTGAGCGGTTGGCGGACCATATCCGATCGAGCCGATCAGTGTACCTGCCTTGTTTTTCAAGGTGATGGCAAACTGTTCCGCACCGTCGCTCAAATCGGAAATACTGTCCAGGAACTCCAATGCGTGCTTCAACATGTAAGGATGTGGCATGGAGCCCAGCATGTGGGAAATTTCTGGATGATTGGCAAGCTCGACCAGGCGTTCAGCATCATCGTCGTGGAACCGGCGCAATCTCAGCCTTGGCGTCTCGATTACTGTCATTGGTCTGAAACCTCAAAACGACGAACGGGGAGATGGTGGTTTCCATCTCCCCGCTGGATATAGATTTTACCGGGGCGATGGGCACCGGTTGATAACAGCCGGTTGGCGTTACTCAGCAGCAACAGCCACCGGGACTACGGAAACGTATGTCCGACCATTGCTGCTGGCGCGAAACTCCACGTGACCTTCTGAAACTGCGAAGATGGTGTGGTCCTTGCCAATGCCGACATGATCACCAGGGTGTACCTTGGTGCCGCGCTGGCGGATGATGATGTTGCCTGGTATGACGCGCTCGCCACCAAATTTCTTGACGCCAAGACGGCGACCAGCTGAGTCACGACCGTTGCGGGATGAACCGCCTGCCTTTTTATGAGCCATGAGTTTGCTCCTTTGTATCCGGTTTTAAAGGTTTATTGCTTGGCTTGATCGACCTTGGCGCGTGCAGGTTTTCCTGCGAGCAGTTCCTTGGCCTGTTCAATCCATTCTTCGCGTTCTGTACGTCCGCCCAGCTTCAGGTCCTCGTCCAGCTTGGCCATATCGGCTGCGCTCATGGCGGCGATCTGGGTCAGCGTGGTGACGCCTGCTTCAGCGAGCTTCTTTTTCAGGGCCGGGCCAACACCGCCGATGATTTCAACATCGTCCTTGACCGCGTCTGCCTTGGCAGCCGTCTTTGGTGCAGGGGCCGCAGCCTTTTTGGAAGGCTTCTTTCCGCCAGTCAGGAATTCGGTGATCTGAACCTGCATGAGATCCTGACGATGACCGTTCTTGCGGCGGTAATGCTTGCGGCGTCTCTTCTTGAAGATGATGATCTTTGGGCCGCGTGACAATGCCATGACCTGGCCTGCAACACTGGCACCCTCAACCAGGGGAGTGCCAACTTCGACGTTGCCATCACCACTCATCATCAGCACTGGAAATTCAATAATATCACCTTCGGCAGCGCCTGTGCGCTCGATTTCGATGACATCTTCAGCAGCAACACGATATTGTTTGCCGCCGGTCTTTATGACTGCGTACATTTTTAAGTCCTTGTCTTTTTCTCACCGCGCCATTCGGTGCCGTCAATTGGTTGTCTAAACCATTGGCAGACTTGGTTTTTTATTGGTTTTATAAAACCTTAGGCAGCGCAAGTTTGGCCCCGCACAGGAATTGCCCGGAACAATCTGCGCTTTCCTATAGAGGGTTGTGTCTCAAGTCAAGCAAAAGCAGGGTTGTAGGGTCTGCGCGCTTGATGTATCAGATCGCTCGCTCAAGCCTTGTCCGGAGAGGTGCCAGAGTGGTTGAATGGGGCGGTCTCGAAAACCGTTGAGCGCGCAAGCGTTCCGGGGGTTCGAATCCCCCTCTCTCCGCCAGTTT
>JBAUGO010000029.1:0-7861 GCA_049679775.1 Anderseniella sp. | reverse complement strand
GACGAAGCTGGTTGTAACAGTTACGCCAAGCAAATGGTTTCCAATTCAAAAATCAACATCACGCGCAGTTGTGGTATCAAAGATCCGCGCATGCACCAGAATTATCAGGCCCATTTCGATTGGTGTTTCAATGGACGGACAAAACAGCAGGTCAGGTCAACACTCAAAGAGGTTATCAACTCCATTGAACAATGTGCTGTTAAAAAAAGCAGGGTTAAATTGTTCAAAAAACCATCAAATTTTCGCGGTACACCCCTGGATGGCTGTATAGACAGTGATGTAAGAGGCTGCGGCAAGGGGGCCGCTGATTATTTCTGCGAAAAACGAGGATACAAAAAAAGCAAGCGACATAATACCGGCGGCGCGGGTTTCACTGTTTACCATTGGTGCCTGGATTACAATGCTGCGCAGACCCAACAATGGATTGATAAAGGTGGAACCTGTTTCTGCAGTGATGATAACAAGCAGTGCAGTTATTTCAAAGAAATAGAATGTGAAGGGACCAAATAAAATGTCCTGCAAATTTTTCTTCGCTATGATGCCGGCCTCGGCGATGGCCTGATCGGTATCCGCAGCACAATTGAAACAGTGCAGCCATTGATAACAGTCCTTACCAGTTTGAAATTAGCCTTCAAATCTGATGGCAGTGGAATCCGTCAATCGGAAATAAATGCCTGACGCGCGTCCCTGTTGGCCGCCAAACTCAAATGGGTTTCACTGACACAGCAATCTTTCGGTAAAGCCCATGCAAATTTGTCATTGTCCAACTCTTATAATGACAGATGCGTAAAACTCGGTGGTTAATACATCTGCTATAAACAGGCAGCGGAATAGAATTATCAGACATGATTGCAGATCATGGCTGGCACTGTTAGGGTTATGCTTCTTTTGAACTAATCACCAACAGCAACACATAATTCTCATGGCAATTGCTCTACGAAAAAACCTGCCCCCATCAAATGCCTTACTGGTATTTGAGGCGGCAGGCCGACATATGAACTTTACCCGTGCGGCAAGTGAACTTGACGTTACCCAGTCAGCCGTCAGTCGGCAAATTCAGTTGCTCGAAGACTTTCTGGGTTTTCCTGTGTTCCAGCGTCAATCGCGCGGCCTATCCCTGACCCATGAAGGGGAACGCTTGCACCGCGCTGTAGGTATGGGACTGGAGCATATCGCCAATGTGTCATCTGACCTGCGCCGTCAGCGGGGGCCCGGCGAATTGACCATTGCGACGTCTGTAACCTTTGCTTCGTACTGGTTGATGGCCCGCATCGCAAAGTTTCGCGCATCACATCCTGAGATCGACATCCGCCTTGTGGCCTCGTCACCTGTCTATGACCTGACCAGCGAGGGTGTGGATATAGCCGTACGTTATGGCTCTGGTGAATGGCCGGCAGTTGATGCAATCCGCCTCTTTGACAATGAAATCTGGCCCATATGCTCACCGCGATACATCGAAAAAACCGGACCCATACAAAAAAGCGAAGACCTGTTGCGGCATTCACTCCTGCATCTGAGCAAATTTGATCGCAACTGGGTGACCTGGGACAGCTTTCTGAAAGACATCGGCATTGAAGGCGAAACTTCAGGACGCGGTTTCACCTTTGACAATTACATGGTCCTCATCCAGTCAGCTTTACGCGGCGAAGGCATTGCCTTGTGTGGCCGCAGGCTTGCTGAAGATTTTATCGAACAAGGCGATCTTGTCCGGCCAATTGACGCAAGCCTGAGTTCTGATCGAGGTTTCTGGCTCTTACGCCCCAAGGAAACCCAGATGTCTGCTCAGGCACGCCAGTTCCATGACTGGTTGCTGAACGAAGCCAAACAACCCAACTGACATCTGCTCACCAATGCCTCGCAAGCACATCATCTTTGTTCATGGTCGCTCGGTTAAGCCGTCCGCATCACACAAGAAAAAACTGACCATGAACGCGATGCTACATGGGTTGCGCGCTGCATCGCCACATGCCGCAGAGCTGGTCAAATCAGGCAAGGTCAAGTTTACCTTTGCCTACTATGGCGACATCAACAATGCGATCATGGCCATGCATGATGCAGATATCGCTGCCAGCCTGACCGACAAGAACAATGCAGCCTACAATCGCGAACCCTGCCTTCCTTACGGCCCACATGCTGCCAGTCTGAAAAAGTTACTGGCGATCAAATCATATGACGAGGCCGCCTATAATCAGATCACGTCGCAGTATAAAGATCTCAGGTATCTGGATGATGTGGCTCGCGCTTTCAGCCATTTTTTGTCAGTGATCACGCGCAATAAGGCCAACGAAATCATTTTGGCCCGAAGCTCGGAAGATATGTCTGCCTATCTGATGAGCCGCAAGGTTGGCTCTGACATTCGCAACCGTTTGCAAAATCCATTACGGCGGGCCATTCAGGCAGGCGATGACATCTGCCTTGTAAGCCATTCCATGGGGTGTGTTATTGCCTATGACGTGTTGTGGAAATTTTCGCAAATGAGTGAATATGAACATCTTCGTCGCCACAACCCGTCGATAACCAATTGGCTGACTTTGGGTTGCCCATTTGGCGAGGTCGGCGTGCGTGGCAATCTCTATGATGCGAAAGAACACGCAGGTGGCCGGTTTCCAAAGTCTATTGTGAAGCACTGGAATAACATTGCAGCCTATGATGACTTTATTGCTCACAATCCGACCATGGCCGATGATTATGCCGAAATGCTGCAATATGGGTATGTGGAGACAATCACCGACAAGCGAATATACAATTGCTGGGTGCACGACGGAAAATCAAACCCGCACAAGCTCTATGGTTATCTGGCCAATCCAGTGGTTGGGTTTAAACTGGCGCAGTGGATTGAAGGATGATCACTTGTTTTGCCTGTTTCAAATGGTATTAGATCAAGCCCATGACAGATAAAACATTACACATCATCGGCGGCGGCATGGCAGGCTCGGAAGCGGCCTGGCAAGCTGCCAATGCCGGTATAAAGGTCATTCTCCATGAAATGCGCCCAGTGCGTGCCACTGACGCTCATCAAACAGACGGTCTGGCAGAGCTCGTGTGCTCAAATTCATTTCGCTCTGATGATGATGAGCATAACGCGGTTGGCCTGCTACATTGGGAAATGCGGGCTGCACAATCCCTGATCATGGCAACGGCGGACAGGCACAAACTGCCCGCGGGTGGCGCACTGGCTGTGGATCGAGACGCATTTTCTGCCGATATCACCGCGACACTGGAAGCACACCCCAATATCAGCATATCTCGCGAAGAAATCTCAGGCATGCCTCCTGATGAATGGAAACAGGTCATCATAGCGACAGGCCCCCTGACATCGCCAGCTCTGGCTGATGATATCCGCAAGGTTACAGGAGATAACGGCCTTGCGTTTTTCGATGCGATTGCACCGATCATCTATAAAGACAGTATCGACTTCGATCAGGCCTGGTTTCAATCACGCTATGACAAGGCGGGCCCGGGTGGCACAGGTGCAGACTATATCAACTGCCCGATGACAAAAGATCAGTATGATAGCTTCATTCAGGCATTGTTGGAGGGTGACAAGGCAGACTTCAAGCAATGGGAAGAAAACACCCCCTACTTTGATGGTTGCCTGCCGATCGAGGTGATGGCGGAGCGTGGGTCTGAAACCTTGCGCCACGGCCCCATGAAGCCAATGGGGCTGACCAATGCCCACAAGCCCGACGAGAAGCCCTATGCAGTGGTGCAACTGCGCCAGGACAATGCTCTTGGCACACTTTACAACATGGTTGGTTTTCAGACCAAGTTGAAGCATGGCGAGCAGGTACGAATATTCAAGACCATCCCGGGCCTACAGGGTGCCGAGTTTGCCCGCCTTGGCGGCCTGCACCGCAATACCTTTATCAACTCACCAAAACTGCTGGACGCCTCACTGCAATTGAGGATCCGGCCAGGTCTGCGCTTTGCTGGTCAAATCACCGGTGTTGAAGGCTATGTGGAAAGTGCTGCCATGGGCCTGATGGCTGGAAGAATGGCAGCCGCGGAGCTTGACGGTTACAACATGATGCCACCACCTCCAACAACAGCACATGGCGCCCTGATATCTCATATCACGGGCGGTCACATCAGCGATGATGATGACACCATGACAACCAAGGCGCGCTCCTTCCAGCCAATGAATGTCAATTTTGGTCTGTTTCCCGAAGTGCAGGTGCCGCGCGATGAATACGGCAAGCGCCCAAGAGGCAAAGCCAAGAAACCGGCTCGGCAACTGGCCTATACTTCGCGGGCAAAAAATGATTTTTCAGACTGGCTGAATGGAAATATCAGCCGCGCTGCAGCTGAATGATCAGAAGGTTTCTGACCAGAGCGCATTCAATAATCTGAGCTGCCGCATCCATTGCGGGGAGCTAACTGGTTTACTCAATATTTGCTGACGAGCCTTCATCAACTTTCCGAGGTAGCCCGGCACCAGAGCGACCGGCAAATACGCACTCATAGCTTCATCAGGAACCCGACTGATCTCGGCCCTCGCTTCATTCAGGCGCTTTTCAGCATGCTTGCAAAGTTGAAGCAGGACCAGCTCCATGCCTGCCCCGTCCCGACCAGCCAGAAAATGTGCAGGTGTCATGTCATTTTTAGCCAACATGTCTGAAGGCAGATAGCATTGCCCGCGCGAACGATGCATCGGCAGGCTCCTGAGGATACCCGTCAGCCCTAGCGCCACACCTGACAGGCCTGAAACTTCAGCACATTCAAGCCCATGGTCTCCAGCAAGTACAAGTGCTGACATTTGTATCAACGCGGATGATGTTTCTCCGAGATAGCCTTCAAGACTGTTCAGGTCTGGCATAGGATCATCAAACAGATCAAATCGACGCGCGTCCAGCATCGCCTTGAGCGTGTGGCGAGGCAGATCCCCTGCCTCAATCGCGCGAGCCAGACCTTGCGCCACAGGTGCGTCCACAGTCTGATCAATGAAAATGCCATCGATAACGTCTTCCCACCAGGCAAGTCGCACCTCTCCGGCGGCCGGCTCTGTAATCCTGTCCCGGATTTGCGCCAATTCGGAATTGAAAGCATAAAGCGCTGCAATATGGCCGCGCTTGTGTTCCGGCGTCAGCAACAGGCACAAATACCGATCACGGTCCGTCTCACGCAAACCGGATATCAGCTGATCACGTAGCTCGTCAGGAAATCCGGTCATATTGCAGGCCTGTGATCATCAACCGCAATCAGTGCGCACGCCACATCGCGCCCTTCCTGCAACAGGATATTGTAGGTTCGCACTGCTGCACCCGTAGCCATCGGCTCAAGTCCGATACCCTGATCGATAAATGCCTTGCGGATAGGGCTTGCTGGAAAGACCTGATTGTCACCTGTTCCGAGTAACAGGAAACCAATTCCGCTCGTGTCGGACAGGACTGAAGCAAAATCATCCAGGCTTATTGCTGCTGAATCAGTCACCGACCAGGCAAAGATACCGCTTGGCAAACAAAGCAGTGAGCCCTTGTGCGACATGTCCCTGAACCTGAAACCACCATTTCCATACGCATCAATGACAACCCGCTCAGGCAGAAAGGGAGCATCACGCATCAAGGTTGCATGACCTCGGCTTGCGGTTGAGGACCAGATCCAGACTTGGGCTTGCGGTCAATATATGCACCAAGCAACGACAACAAAGGCGCACCAATAAAGATCGATGAATACGTACCGATGATGACACCCCATATCATGGCAAACGTGAAGCCGCGCAGAACCTCACCGCCAAACACATAGAGCGACAAAAGCGCAACCAGTGTGGAAATCGACGTCATCAATGTACGTGGTAATGTCTGGTTCAAGGACATATCCACCATCTCGTCGAATGACATTTTCTTGTATTTGCGCAAGTTTTCGCGGAAGCGATCAAACACCACAACCGTGTCATTCAGCGAATACCCGACAATGGTCAAAAGGGCTGCAATGATTGTCAGATCAAACGGCAACCGCAAAATCGAGAACAGTCCGATTGTCAGAGCCACATCGTGCACAAGTGTAGCAACAGTACCAATGGCGAATTGCCACTCAAACCGAAGCCAAATGTAAATCATGATGGCAACAAAGGCCAACAGAACCGCGAGAATACCATCCCGCGCCAGTTCGCCAGACACTTTCGGTCCAACAATATCGACAGCGCGATACTCGACATTATCACCAAGCGCCTGCTTGACCTTGGCAATGGCGACTTGCTGTGCTTCTTCACCGCCAGGTTGACTTTCAATGCGGATGGAAACGTCCGACGCCTGGCCAAATTCCTGAAGCTCGGAAGCCCCCAGACCAAGCTGACCGATGGTCTTTCGCAAGCCATCAATATCCGCGGCTGAGCCATCCTTCATGCGGATCTGGATTTGAGTGCCACCCTTGAAGTCAATGCCATAGTTGAGACCGACGGTTGCAAACAGCACGATGGTGGCAATCACGGCAGCAATCGAGACATAAAACCCCGGGCGGGCAAATTTCATGAACGGTATATTTGTGTTATCCGGGACAAAGCGAAATGGCTTCATGATCATATACTCCCGATGCTCATTACATTGTTCATAGCGGCACCGTTTTCGGCCTGCGCGCCTTCACCCAGAACGAGATGATGATTTGTGTGACGGTATATGCAGTAAAGACGGTTGCAATAATACCGATACCCAGTGTCACGGCAAAACCCCGGACCGGACCAGAGCCCATACCAAACAGGATAACCGCAGCTATCAAGGTGGTGATATTGGCATCCAGAATGGTAGCCAGCGCCATGCGGAACCCGGTTTCTATGGCATTCAACGGTGAGCGGCCATTGGCCACCTCCTCGCGTATGCGCTCAAACACCAGCACATTCGAGTCAACCGCCATACCCATGGTCAACACGATACCTGCAATACCAGGCAAGGTCAGTGTGGCCCCCAGAAATGATAAAGTGCCGATGACCATCACAAGGTTGGCGACCAGCGCAATGACGGCAAACAAACCAAACAAACCATAGGAGACGAGCATGAAAATCAAGACGCCTATCAAGCCTATGACCGATGCAATCAAGCCGGCGCGAACCGAGTCAGAACCAAGGCTTGGGCCAACGGTGCGCTCTTCCACGATCGTCAGCTTCGCTGGCAAAGCGCCCGAACGCAGCACGATAGCCAGGTCATTGGCTTCGTTCACCGAGAAGTTTCCAGATATTTGTCCAGAGCCGCCGCAGATCTGCTCATTGATACGTGGAGCTGAAATAACCTTGTCATCAAGCACAATAGCGAAAGGGCGACCAACATTGTTCTGGGTCAATGTACAAAAACGCGTAGCGCCTGATGTGTTGAAACGGAAGTTTACAATCGGTTCATTGGTGCGTTGGTCAAAGCCCGTCTGTGCATCGTTCAGGTCTTCACCGTCTACTGTGGCAGAACGTGATGTCTGCACCCAATAGAGTATGCTGGGCGTTGTACGATCAGGAAGTTCTTCGGCATCCAGCGGCACCTGACCACCCGCACCGGTAGGTTGATTGTCACTCAACAACCTGAACTGCAATTGGGCTGTCTGGCCGAGCAATTCCTTCAAACGCTGCGGATCCTGCAAGCCTGGCACCTGCACCAGAATGCGATCAACACCTTGGCGTTGAATGGTTGGCTCCGTGGTTCCCAGTGCATTGATGCGCTTGCCTAGAACCTCGATGGATTGTTGGATAGCCCGTCCAATGCGCTCCTGGAATGCCGCTTCGGAATGCAACATGTTTATGATCGAGCCACTGCGCGACACATCATATTGTTGAACCTGCCCACCTTGCCCGAACAAGCCCGTATCCACAGGTTGCGACAAGCCACGCAATATGGTGAAGGCCTGCTCTACCTGAGTGGCATCAGGGATATTGACGCTGGCGCCA
>JBAUGO010000028.1:0-2741 GCA_049679775.1 Anderseniella sp. | reverse complement strand
CAATCGGTCAGTGCAGACGCTGAAGTGGACCTGGAAGGCGAACTCGGCTATCGCGGTGTTGCGCCTGGAAGCGTTGAGGTGCAACTGGTGCTGCCAGGCACTTTCCGCTGGGTGGACTTTCTCGCTGAAGACCCCGTGGTGATGGACTGACACTTGTTTTGGATTATGGGCTGGAGGCAGATTTTGTGAGCGCGTCCTGCCTGGTCAGGAGCATTATCAGCCAGGTGTTGATTAACACCCTGTTGGCCAACTGTTCAAACATCGCGCATCTGATTGACGTGTGTGAATACCGAAATGGCAATCGCCACCGGAAGCAACACAATTCCAAAAGTGGTCAGGCCGGCAAATGTCATAATGATGCCGCTTGCCAAATTCTGCATGAAATCAAATTCCGCAGACCAAAGGCTCATCATGAGCAGGAAAAGTGAAATAATGGGTATGCTTACCCCGACGAACACTGCACGCAGATTGCTTTTGTTTGAAGTTCCGAAACTCATCCACCAGATGGTTAATGTGACCAAGAAAGTGATGACAGAGCTATTTATCATCAATGTCGACCAGGATTCTGTCCATTGCATGAACAAGATGATGAGTGCGGTGAGGCAGAGAGAGGCAGCCATAGATATGAATGCTGCTTGAAGCGCGTTTCGTGTTCTGATCGTCATTGTTTTTCACCCGCTGAAATTCAGGCCAACAAATCATCGGTAATGCTATGGGTTAAACCGGCTTGAGATTGGCAGCGGTGCAACGGGATTGAACCAGATGCACCGCCGACTGTTTCTAATTGAAGGGTGATTTGCATTCCTTCACAGTACCATCTGCGAGAAAGACTTCGTTGTACTGGGGATCATAATTTTCTCCGTAACGACCCAGGCAAAAGGCAATGTGCTTGACGCTATTGCGTTCTGTGCCTGGTTGCTCTTCCGGGGCTGGCTTTATCTTGGCAGCCTGCTTGCATTTGTTGCCGCTGGAAATTTCAGTGTTGCCGCCACTGGATGTAACAAAACTGATCTCTTGCTCTGCGCCAAAACCACTGAAGGTTTTTGTGGAAGCGCCGGCGCCAATTACAACCTGGTACTTCTGGCTCCGACTGATATCGGCATTGACACGCTGTTTGGAGCGAAGGTTCTTGTTGTTGTACATTATTGATTTGCTGGTTTGCCCGCGCAGTCGAATGTAGAGTGATTGTTCAGTACAATTGTTCAGCACCATGGCTTCTGCTGTGCTGGAAGTCGTAATTGCTCCACCAAGGGTAGCTGTGGCCAGAAGTGCGGCAACAATGAGTGAATTTTGCAGGTTTGTTGATTTAGTTTTAGTCATTTTGTTTCCATATCCTAGATTTTGGTTATCGTTGAAAAACCTATACTGGTTTTTTGATTACTCTATTCTGAATACAGTATTCATATGGGGTTCATCTGAATTACCATGACTGTATTGTCAAAATGCTAGGGTACGGGGTGGCTTTTTGCAAACATATCGGTTGTCTGGGGTAAATCAGGCCTGCTTGCCGTAGGTTTTGAATTTCACGATTACGCGCTCCATTTCAGTGTCATCGAGCACATGCTTGCCGCCCAATGCCAGAAAGTCGATGTACTGGCGGGCAAGGGTTTCAACCTCTGCCGTCAGCTCCAGTGCCTTGGCAAGAGTGCCAGCAAAGGCGATTTGGCCGTGGTTGGCCAGCAGACACGCCTTGTAACCGCCTGAGAGTGCTTGCACTGCACTTGCCGCCAGCTCATCGGTACCGAAAGTTGCGTATTGGGCCAGCGGGATCTTCGCGCCACCAGCCACAGCCACCATGTAATGAAAGGCTGGAATTTCCATCCGTGCACATGCAAGCGCGGTTGCTGCCATGGAATGGCAATGAACAATCGCCCTGGCTTCGGGAAATGCCTTGTAGATTGCCAGGTGAAATGGGGCCTCTGAAGAGGGTTTTTTCTGACCCTCTGAAACCTTGCCGTCCACAGCCATTTTGACCATGTCAGAAGGCAGGTAGTCCGCATAGGGCAGGCCAGTGGGTGTGACCAGAATGGCGTTTTCAATGCGGACAGACACATTGCCTGAACGCTGTGGAGAGAGGCCTTTGGCGCTCATTGCCTGTGCCGTGTCAACGACTTCCTGTCGTGCCCATGCTTCGTCGATCATGACTTGATCCTTTCTGGGTAGAGCGTCAAAAGTCCATCATTTGATGCTTTGCAGACACCACGCTCTGTAATCAGGCCTGTTACCAGCCGAGCAGGGGTTACATCGAAGGCGGGGTTGGCTGCTGCAGAGCCTGGTGAAGATACCTGCACCCGCGTTATGAGACCCTCATCACTGCGACCGCTCACGTGGGTCACCTCGTCAGATGCGCGTTCCTCAATCGGGATTTCGCGCACGCCGTCTGTTACAGTCCAGTCTATGGTGGAGTGGGGCAGGGCAACGTAAAACGGGATGTCATTGTCCCTTGCCGCCAGTGCCTTCAGGTAGGTGCCGATCTTGTTGCACACATCCCCATTGGCTGTGGTGCGATCCGTGCCGGTGATGACCATGTCAACCTGGCCGTGCTGCATCAGGTGGCCACCAGCATTGTCCACGATGATGGTATGAGGGACGCCGTGACTGTTCAGTTCCCACGCGGTAAGCGCAGCACCTTGATTGCGGGGTCGGGTTTCATCAACCCAGACATGCACTTGTATTGCCTTGTCGTGGGCCTTGTAGATCGGGGCAAGGGCTGTTCCCCAGTCAACGGTAGCAATCCAGCC